>NZ_JBWKKH010000002.1:132100-160912 GCF_056431645.1 Saccharopolyspora sp. NPDC045839 | reverse complement strand
TTTTTTTTTCTGTGGTCCCATCTGTGTTGCTCGGAAGCACCCCCGGGAGGGGGTGGGTTGTAAGGAAAGAAGGCCGGGGGGGGGGGGGGGGTCCCCCCCCCCCCCCCGCGCCCGGAAGTCCTGACTGCGAACGGGGTCTCAGTCGAGAGCGCCGACGACTTCCTCGACGGCGTCGACCAGCGCGCCGGACCGGCACAGCTCGACGGCGGCCTCCATCTCCGGCGCCAGGTGCCGGTCGGCGCCGGGACCGGCGACGTGCTGCCGGATGCGGTCGCGCACGGCTCCGGTGGCGGGCGACGGGCTCAGCGGCTGCCGCATGTCCATGGCGCGCGCCGCGGTGAGCGCTTCGATCGCCAGGACGCGGGTGAGGCCGTCGACGGCGCGGCGGAGCTTGCGGGCCGCGGACCAGCCCATCGAGACGTGGTCCTCCTGCATGGCCGAGGACGGGATCGAGTCGACGCTGGCCGGGACGGCGAGGCGCTTGAGCTCGGAGACGATCGCGGCCTGGGTGTACTGGGCGATCATGTGGCCGCTGTCGACGCCGGGGTCGTCCGCGAGGAACGGCGTCAGGCCGTGGTTGCGGGCGGGGTCCAGGAACCGGTCGGTCCGGCGCTCGCTGATGCTGGCCAGGTCCGCGGCGACGATGGCGAGGAAGTCCAGCACGTAGGCGACGGGGGCGCCGTGGAAGTTGCCGTTGGACTCGACGCGGCCGTCGGGGGTGACCACGGGGTTGTCCACGGCGCTGGCGAGCTCGACCGCCGCGACCGACTCGGCGTGGGTGAGGGTGTCGCGGACGCCGCCGGCGACCTGCGGCGCGCAGCGCAGCGAGTAGGCGTCCTGCACGCGGTTGCAGTCGGGGCCGGCGTGGCTGGCCACGATGCCCGAGCCGGCGAGCACGCGCCGCATGTTGGACGCGGCGGCGGCCTGGCCGGGATGCGGGCGCAGTTCCTGCAGGTCGGCGGCGAAGACGCGGTCGGTGCCGAGCTGGGCCTCCACGCTCATGGCGGCGGTGATGTCGGCCAGCTTCGCCAGCTTGCGCAGGTCGTGGCAGGCCAGCACGAGCATGCCGAGCATGCCGTCCGTGCCGTTGATCAGCGCGAGCCCTTCCTTCTCGGCGAGTTCGACCGGGGTGATCCCGGCGGCGGCGAGGGCGACCGCTGCGGGCAGCGAGCGGCCGTCTGCGTCCCGCACGGTGCCTTCGCCCATGAGGGCGAGCGCGGCGTGCGCGAGCGGTGCGAGGTCGCCGGAGCAGCCCAGGCTGCCGTACTCGTGGACCACCGGCGTGATCCCGGCCGACAGCATCGCGGCGTAGGCGTCGGCGATCTCGGGGCGGACGCCGGTGCGGCCGGTGGCCAGGGTGGACAGGCGCAGCAGCATCAGCCCGCGGACGACCTCCCGCTCGACCTCCGGGCCGCTTCCGGCGGCGTGCGAGCGGACGAGGCTCTTCTGCAGCTGGCGGCGCAGTTCCACCGGGATGTGGCGGGTCGCGAGCGCGCCGAACCCGGTGGAGATCCCGTAGACCGGCTTCGGTTCTTCGGCGAGGCGCTCGATCCGGCCGCGGGTGTCCGCGAGGGCCTGGCGGGCCTCCTCGGAGAGCTCGACCCGCGCGCCGCCGCGGGCGACGCGGACGACGTCGGCGGGGCTGACGGGGCCGACTCCCACGACCACCGGCTGGGCGGTGGTGTCCGCGCTGGCTTCGGTACTGCTGAGCATGCTCAATGTTCTTCTTCCTCGTGAGTTGGGGCGTCGCGCTCGCTTCATCCGGCTGGTGGCGCCAGGTGAAGCATAGGGTTGTCTATACAGCTACGCGTTCGGTGGTCAGCCGGTTCCGGCCTCGGACGCGGCGAGCCGGTCGTCGTCGGGGCTCCCGCCGGCGGCCTTGCGGCGGCCGACGCCGAGCTTGTAGAAGATCGTGAGAGCGGCGAGCCACACGGCACCGACGATGAGCGCCACGCGGGTGTCCGCGGAGAACGCCAGCAGCACGAACACGAAGACCAGGAAGGCGATCGCCGCGATCTGCGCGTACGGCCACAGCGGCGACGGGAACTTGAGCGCCGACGCCTCGGCCGGGCTCATCTTCCGGCGGGCCTGGTAGTGCGCCAGCATGATCATCAGCCACACCCAGACCGTAGCGAAGGTCGCGATGGAGGCGATGATCGTGAAGATGTCCTCCGGGACGACGTAGTTGAGCACCACGCCGATCAGCAGCGCGCCGGTCATGATGACCACGGTCATCCAGGGCACGCCGTTGCGCGAGACCCGGCCCATGATCGCCGGCGCCTGACCGCGCTCGACCATGCCGAACAGCATGCGGCCCGCGCCGAAGATGTCGCTGTTGATCGCCGACAGCGCGGCGGTGATCACCACGACGTTGAGGACGGTCGCCGCCGAGGTCAGCCCGAGGCCCTCGAAGATCTGCACGAACGGGCTGCCCGAGGAGCTGATCGACTGCCACGGGGTGATCGACATGATGACGCCGATGGTCAGCACGTAGAACAGCAGCACGCGCACCGGAACGCTGTTCACCGCGCGCGGGATGGTCTTGTGCGGCTCCTCGGCCTCCCCCGCGGTGACGCCGATGATCTCGGTGCCGCCGAAGGCGAACATGACCACGGCGAAGGACATCAGGAAGCCCTCGATGCCGTTGGGGAAGAACCCGCCGTGCGACCACAGGTTGCTCACGCCGGTCTCCGCGTGGGCTCCGCTGAAGCCGAAGACGAGGACGGCGATGCCACCGAGGATCATCGCGACGATCGCGACGATCTTGACCACGGAGAACCAGAATTCGAGCTCGCCGAAGACCTTGACGCTCAGCAGGTTCACCGCGCCGATGACGAACAGCGTGGCCAGCACCCAGATCCACCGCGGCACGTCGGGGAACCAGAATCCCATGTAGACGGCCAGCGCGGTGACGTCGGCGATGCAGACGATGATCATCTCGAAGGTGTAGGTCCAGCCGGTCAGGAAGCCCGGCAGGCGCCCCAGGTGCCGACTGGCGTACTCGCCGAAGGAGCCGGGCACCGGGTCGGCCACGGCCATCTCGCCGAGCGCCCGCAGCACCACGAAGACCACGGCACCGCCGATCAGGTAGGCCAGCAGCACCGAAGGGCCGGCCTGGCTGATCGCCTCGGAAGAGCCGTAGAAGAGACCGGTGCCGATGGCCGAGCCGAGGGCGATGAAGCGGATGTGCCGTGCTGTGAGGCCACGGGTCAGTGCCGCCGCGCCTTTTCTCACCTTTTCCTCCCTGCGGGAACCACGTTGTCCCCTCCGTTGCAACCGGAACCGCCGGCCGTGCTGCCGGGCACAATCCGAGGCGGTGCGATATGTATAGTGCTGTATATACAGCTCGTCAAGAGGTCGGCCCGAAATCCGGGCGGGGCACGCGGAGAAACCGGACAAACGCTGGTGAACAGGGACGATCCGGGGATCAGGTCGCGTCGAAGGTGCCTTCGAGCCGGTATCGCGAACCGGGGTGCAGCAGCCGGGCGGTGCTCACGAGCCGCCCCTCCGACCAGGTGCGCCGGTGGATCAGCAGGCACGGCTCGGCTTCCGCGATGCCCAGCAGCGCGCAGTCCTCGGCGGTGCCCAGCACGGCCTCGACGACGTGTTCGCCCTTGCCCAGCGGCGCGATCCGCGACAGGTAGCTGTTCGGCGTCTGCGTGGCGAAGTCCTGGTCGAGGTAGTCCGGGGCGAGCTCGGGGTTGACGTGGCGGTCCTCGAGCTGGATCGCGATCTCGTCCTCGAAGTGCACCACGAGCGAGTGGAACACCGGCCGCCCCTCGGTGATCCCGAACAGGCGGTGCATCCGCAGGTCGGCGGGTTCCTCCCGCAGCAGCACCACATCGGTCCGGTGCCGGTGCCCGCGCCGCTGGACCTCGTCGGCGATGTTGCGCACCTCGTACAGCGCGGAGCTGCTCTTGCGCTCGGCGACGAAGGTCCCCACGCCGGTCAGCCGGACGATCAGCCCCTCCGAGCTCAGCTCGCGCAGCGCCCGGTTGATGGTCATCCGCGACAGCCCCAGCGCGTTCACCAGCTGGCTCTCCGACGGCAGCAGCTCGCCCTCGGGCCACCGCCCGGAGCCGATCTGCTCGATGATCACGTCCTTGAGGCGGCGGTAGGCGGGCGCGGACTCGCGGCGGCTCTCGCGGAACAGCACGGCCACGTCCAACGCATCAATGGCCACCGGCACCGCCCACCTCGGAGATCGATCATCAGCCCGCGCCCAGTTTATCCCGCGCGACTCCCCCGAAACGCCCCGGCTGGCTCGCAACGCCCGCTGACCGGTGCTTTCACACCGGTCAGCGGGCTCTTCAGCGCCTCAGTCGTCCAGCAGGTCCTCGATCGTGATCGGGATGTGGCGGACCCGGGTTCCCGTCGCGTTGTAGATCGCGTTGGCCACCGCCGCCGCCATGCCCACCGTGCCGATCTCGCCCAGGCCCTTCGCCCCGACCGCGTTGTGCAGCGTGTCCGGGTACCGGACGAAGTGGACGTCGACGTCCGGGATGTCGGCGTTCACCGGGACCAGGTAGCCCGCGAAGTCGCCGTTGGCCAGGCGGCCGCTGTCCTCGATCTCCAGGCCCTCGTGCAGCGCCGCCGACACGCCCCAGATCATCCCGCCGAGCGCCTGGCTGCGGGCCGCCTTCTCGTTGATGATCCGGCCGCAGTCGAACACGCCGAGCATCCGCGACAGGCGGGTCTCCCGCGTCCACTTGTGCACGCGGACCTCGCAGAACTGGGCGCCGAACGAGCTGAACGAGTGCTTCGTCAGCTCCTCGCCGGGCGCCGAGGAACCGATCGCGGAGACCGACGAGCGACCCACCGCACGCAGCAGTTCGCCGAACTCCATCGCGCGGCCGTCGCCGGCCAGCACCCGGCCGTCCTCGTAGGACACCTCCGCGCCCTCGAACGGCGCGCCGGGCGACGACGCCACCGCCAGCAGAGCGTCGATCACCTCGGTGGCGGCGATCATGACGGCCGAACCCGCGCTCGCCGTGCCGGTCGAGCCGCCGGACATGCCGCCCGACGGCAACGCCGAGTCGCCCAGCCGCGGCGTGATCCGCTCGACCGGAATCGCCAGCGACTCCGCGCCCACCAACGACAGGACGGTCAGCAGGCCGGTGCCCGGGTCCGAGCCGCTGGTCGCCACCGCGGCCGTGCCGTCGGCCCGCAAGGTGATCTCGACGCTGGCCGGGAACCGCAGCGCCGGGAACATCGCGGTGGCCACGCCCATGCCCACGAGCCAGTCGCCGTCGGTGCGCCCGCCGGGCGAGCGGTCCGCCCAGCCGAACCGCTCCGCGCCTGTCTGGAAGCACTCGTCGAGGTGCTTGCTGGACCACTGCAGGTCCTTGCCGGGCGGCGCGATCGAGTTGTTCCGCAGGCGCAGTTCGATCGGGTCCACGCCCAGTTCGGCCGCCAGCTCGTCGATCGCGCTCTCCAGCGCGAAGGACCCCGGCGCCTCCCCCGGAGCCCGCATGAACGTCGTCGGCGGGATGTTCAGCGGCACGATCTTCTGGCTGACGGCCAGGTTCTGGGTCGCGTACCACTCCCGCGAGGTGCCGTGCGAGGTCGGCTCCACGAACGACCGGTCCGTCGGCGTCGTGCACCACGACTCGTGGCGCAGCGCGATCAGCGTGCCATCGAAGTCGGCGCCGAGGGAGATCTTCTGCAGTGTCGCCGGGCGGGTCGCCGTCGCGGTGAAGACCTGTTCCCGGGTGAGCGCGGCCTTGACCGGCCGGCCGAGGGCCTTGGCCGCGGCCGCCGCCAGGAACGCCGGGGTGGAAGTGCGGGCCTTGCCGCCGAAAGCGCCGCCCACGAAGGGGTTCAGCGCGCGGACCGACGCGCGGTCCAGGCCCAGCGCTCCGGCGATGTCGGCGGCCTGCAGGTCCGAGCCCTGGTTCCCGCTGTAGATGGTCAGGACGCCGGCGTCCCACACCGCGACCGCGGAGTGCGGTTCCATCGCGGCGTGGTTCTGGGTGGCGGTGCGGTAGGTCGCCTCGATGCGCACCGGGCTCGCCCCCAGCGCGTCCTCGATGGACTCGACGCCGTCCGCGAGGACCGTGATGTCCTCGTTGGACGGCGCGTCCTCGGCCGCGGCGAGGCCGTCCTCGAACGAGGTCAGGGCGGTCCGGGTCCGGTAGGAGACCTCGACCAGCATCGCCGCGTCCCGTGCCTGCTCGAAGGTCTCCGCCACCACGAAGCCGATCGGCTGGCCGTAGTAGGTGACTTCGCGGTCCTGCAGCGGAACCCACATCTCGCCGAAGAGCGGGGAGCTCGGCTTGCGCAGGTCCAGCGGGTCGAACGGCGTGTACACGCCGAGCACGCCGGGCGCGCTCTTCGCCGCCGTGACGTCCATGGCCTCGACCTCGCCGTGCGCGATCGTGCTGAGCACGACGTACCCGTAGGCCATGCCGGGGAAGTTGTTGTCCGCGCCGTACTTCGCCTGCCCGGTGACTTTCAGCGGGCCGTCCAGCCGACTGGTCACAGGCGGCTCCCTTCGGTCAGTTCGAGCAGTGCGCGGACCACGGTCCGCTTCAGCAGGGAAACCTTGAAAGCGTTGCCGGACAACGGCCGAGCGCCGTCGGCCGCCAGGGACGCCGCGGCCTCGAAGGACTCCGGCGTCGCGGGCGCACCGCGCAGGGCCTCCTCCACCGCGGGCAGCCGCCACGGCACGGTCGCCACGCCGCCGACCGCCACCCGGGCGTCGGCGATGCGCTCGTCCTGGACGTCCAGCGCCACCGCGGCGGAGCAGAGCGCGAACTCGTAGGACTGCCGGTCGCGCACCTTGACGTACGTGGAACGCGACGCCCAGTCCAGTCGCGGCACCACGACCTCGCCGATCAGCTCGCCGGGGCGCAGATCGTGCTCCACCTCCGGCGAATCGCCCGGCAGGCGGTAGAGATCGGCCAGCTTCGCGGTGCGGCTCCCGGCGGCGCTGAGCAGCCGGACCTCCGCGTCGAGCGCGACCAGCGCGACCGCCAGGTCGCTGGCGTGCGCTGCCGCGCACGAGTCACTGGTGCCCAGGACCGCGTGCATCCGGTTCGCGCCCGAGATCGCGGGGCATCCGCTGCCCGGTTCCCGCCGGTTGCAGGGCGCGGCGACGTCGCGGAAGTACGTGCACCTGGTGCGCTGCATCAGGTTCCCGCCGATGCTGGCCATGTTGCGCAGCTGCTGGGAGGCGCTCTGCAGCAGGGCCCGGGAGATCGCCGGGTACACGCCGGGGTGCTCGGCGACGTCGCTCATCCGCTCCAGCGCGCCGATGCGCAGCCCGTCGCCGGTGTCGATGCCCCGCAGCGGCAGCTCGTTGATGTCCTGGACCTGTTGCGGCGCGAGGACGTTGAGCTTCATCAGGTCGACGAGGGTGGTGCCGCCGGCCAGGAACGTGCCGGGCGAGGCGAGCGCGGCCTCGACGGTCGTCGGTGCCGTGAGTTCAAAGGGACGCATCGGCCTGCCTCGCTTGTTCGATCGCCGCGACGATGTTCGGGTAGGCAGCGCAGCGGCAGATGTTGCCGGACATGAACTCCCGGACGTCCTCGACGCCCTGCTCGACCGCGGCGACGGCCGACATGACCTGACCGGACGTGCAGAACCCGCACTGCAGGGCGTCCTGGTCGACGAACGCCTGCTGGACCGGGTGCAGGTCGTCGCCGTCGGAGAGGCCCTCCACCGTCGTCACCGGTCGCCGCACGGTGGCGGCGAGGGTCAGGCACGAGAGCACGGGCCTGCCGTCGACGTGCACGGTGCAGGCACCGCACTGGCCGCGGTCGCAGCCCTTCTTCGGGCCGGTGACGCCGAGGTTCTCCCGCAATGCGTCCAGCAGCGTCACGCCGGGATCGACGTTCAGCCGTTCGGCCCTGCCGTTGACTTCGAGTGAGATGTCCACTTGATCTCTTCCCCGCCGGCCGCCCGCGCAGGACGACCGCAGCGGTGTCGCTTGTGGTGGTGGGAGCAGAACTGGGACCATCGCCGAAACCGGATATTCATCCGTTTCAGCCCCTCCTCGACGCTAGCGGATACTTATCCGCTCTGCAAGGACGACGCCGCCCCCGAAGGTAGCCGCAGGTCGACGGCCGATTGTGCATTACATTCCTGGGAGCAACGCGGCAGCCAACCGGGAGGGACGATGACGACGGACTCGGTCAGTTCCCGACGCGCGGACACCCGGCGCAACCACGAGCGCATCCTCGCCGCGGCGGCGAAGTCGCTGGCCGGTTCGGGAGCGGTTTCGTTCAACGCCATCGCGAAGCAGGCCGGCGTGGGCGTCGGCACGGTGTACCGGCACTTCCCCACCCCGGAGGCGCTCGTCCTGGCCGTGTACCAGCGCGAATTGCGGCACCTCGTCGACGTCGTGCCGAGCCTGCTCGAGCAGCACTCGCCGGAAGAGGCGTTCCGGACCTGGACGGCCGATCACCTGACGCACTACATGATGACCAAGCGAGGGCTGGCCGGAGCCCTCGGCGCCGCCACGTCGTCGCACGGCGAAATGTTCGCGAAGGCCCACAAGACCATGGTCGGCGCGGTCGCCACGCTGCTGGAGGCCAACGTCGCGGCCGGAACCGTCCGCTCCGACCTGGACCCGGACACGGTCCTGCGCGGGCTCGGCGGCCTGCTCTACCTCGATCCCAGCGGTGACTGGCGGGGCCCGACCGAGAAGCTCATCGACCTGCTGTGGCGGGGCATGTGCACGGGAAAGTGCCACCTCGACGACGGCGGCCGACCGGCTTGACCCGCCAAGCGCGTCGCATCGCAGCGACCCGCCCGATGATCGTCCTGAATGGACATGCGCACCTTTGAGCCGCCTTGCCCGCGTGGTCGCCCGCGGCGGCTCGCGCAGCGCCGCCGTTCGACCCCGTTCTGGCCGGAAGGTCAACAGGCCCTCGGGCTCCAACTGGTGCAACGTGGGACAACGGCTGCCACGACGGACCTGGCACTCGGGTGGCGCGAAGGAGCGCGACATGCTCAGCTCGAACACTCTCTTCCCGGCTGACAAGATCCACGAGCCGTGGACTGGTCACGACACCCAGACCCTCGTCGTGGCGGCGATCGGGATCGCCATCGTGGTGCTGCTGATCGTCGTGGCGAAGATGCACGGCTTCCTCGCGCTGACCATCGGGTCCTTCTTCGTCGGGATCGGGTCCGGCATCGCGCTGGACGAGGTCGCCGGCTCGTTCGAGAAGGGCGTCGGCGACGTGCTCGGCAGCGTCGGCGTGCTGATCGTGCTCGGTGCGATGCTCGGCAAGCTGCTCGCCGACTCGGGCGGGGCCGACGAGATCGTGGACAAGATCATGACCGGGGGTCGCCGCGGGCTGCCGTGGCGGATGGCCCTGATCGCCTTCATCATCGGCATCCCGATGTTCTTCGAGATCGGCCTCGTTCTGCTGATCCCCGTCATCATGCTGACGATCCGCCGGTCCAGGCTGCCCGCGATGTACCTGGCGATCCCGGCCCTCGCCGGCCTCTCCGTCCTGCACGGCTTCATCCCCCCGCACCCGGGGCCGCTGGTGGCGATCGCGAACCTGCAGGCCAACGTCGGTGTCACCCTCGCCATCGGCCTGATCATCGCAGTCCCCACCGTGATCATCGCCGGACCGCTGTTCGGCGTGGTGGCGGCGCGCCTGGTGCCCATCGGTGCCCGCGGAGCGGGCGGAAACCTCATCGGGCCCGGGCCGGGCGGTGGCGAGGATGGCGGCGGGTCCGGAACGGTGTCGCGCGAGCCGGAGCGCACGCGTCGCCCGAGCTTCACCTGGACCCTCATCACGGTCCTCACCCCGGTGGTGCTGATGCTGGTCCGCGCCGCGGCCGACGTGTGGATGAGCGAAACCGCGTGGATCTACCCGTTCCTGCAGTTCATCGGGGAGCCGATCGTGGCGTTGCTGATCGCCGTGCTGCTGGCGATGGTGACGTTCGGTACCGGTGTCGGATTCACGCCGGTCACCCTGACGACGAAGCTGGGCGAGAGCCTGATGCCGATCGTCGGCGCCACGATGATCGTCGGAGCCGGCGGTGGCTTCAAGCAGGTGCTCGTGGACGGTGGTGCCGGCACCGCGATCGGGAAGCTCGCCGTGGCGGCGAGCCTGTCCGCACTGCTGCTCGGCTGGATGGTGGCGGTGCTGGTGCGGCTGGCGACCGGGTCGGCCACGGTGGCGACCGTGACCGCGTCGGGCATCGTGGCCCCCTTCGCCGCCGGTCTGCCGCCGACGCAGCTGGCCCTGGTCGTGCTGGCCATCGGCGCCGGCTCCCTGTTCTTCTCCCACGTCAACGATGCCGGCTTCTGGCTGGTCAAGGAGTACTTCGGCATGACCATCGGCCAGACCATCAAGTCCTGGTCGGTGATGGAGACGGTCATCTCCGTGGTCGGCCTCGCCCTGACGCTGCTGCTGTCGACGTTCCTCTAGCGCTCTGGGCAGCAGGCGTTCGGTGGTACGTCGACCGAGTGGGCCCCGCGGGGCTCGTCGAGTACCTGCAGTTCACCCGAACACATGGGGCACAGCCACTAGCATGACGGGGACGGCCCCGGGGCCGTCCCCGTTCACCGGTCGTCGCCCCCGGCGAAAGCTGGGGAAACCTACCCAGGAATGTTCATGTGCCGCAGCATCAAGACGCTCCGCCCGCCCTACGCCGAAGACGTCACCGAAGTGGACATCCGGGCAGCCGCGTTGCAGTACGTCCGCAAGATCTCCGGGTTCCGCAAGCCCGCCGCGCACAACGAGGCCGCCTTCGAACAGGCGGTGGAGGACATCGAGAAGGCCACCGCGAAACTGCTGGCGTCCCTGGAGGTCCGCGGCTCCCGGTGACGGCCGCCCGTCAGGAGTCGAGCAGGGCGATGTCGGACGGGTGCTGGGCCAGCGGGGTCACCTCGATGGTCATGTACGGGAACAGCGGCAGGTTCCAGAGGATCTCGTGCAGCCGGGCGTTGTCGGCCACGTCGAAGACGCTGAGGTTCGAGTACTGCCCGACGCAGCGCCAGAGGTGCACCCACTCCCCGCCCTGCTGCAACTCCTGCGAGTACGCCTTCTCCCGCGCGAGCGTGTCGGCCTTCACCGCCGGATCCATCTCGACCGGGAGGTCGACGTCCATCTTCACCGCGAACAGCACGGTCGGTCCTTCCTGAGATTCCTCGCCCGGATGCGGGCACCATCGATCAACTTACCGGGGTCATCGGGGGTCCAGGACGAAGTCGTAGGTGACCTCGTTCGTCCCGCTGCCGGAGTTGGGCCGGGGGTCCAGGACGAGCTCCGGCTTGACCGCCTGGGCGATGTCGTCGGCGACGTGGGCTCCGCCCTTGAAGTACAGCTGGGTGGTGATCAGCTGGTGGCCGGGAGCGGAGACCTTCAGGTGCAGGTGCGCGGGCCGCCAAGCGTGCCAGCCCGCGGCGGCGATCAGCTTGCCGCACGCGCCGTCGGTGGGGATCTGGTACGGCGCCGGCTGCACGGTCCGGATCTTGAACCGGCCCTGCCCGTCGGCGATCACCGTGCCGCGCAGGTTCCACTCCGGCAGGCCGGGCGCGTACTGCGAGTAGTAGCCGAGGTCGTCGGCGTGCCACATCTCGATCTTCGCCCCGGCCAGCGCCTCGCCGGACACGCTGGTGACCTGGCCCTGGAACAGCAGCGGGGTGCCCGGCTCGTCCGGCCGCATCGGGAGGGTGGCCTCGGCGGGCAGCTCCGGCGAGTCCGGCACGTAGTACGGGCCCTCGATGGTGCCCTTGGAGCCCTGCCGGTCCTCGTTGGCCACCTCCTCGACGACGTGCTCGATCCACACGTCCAGGAACAGCGGCCATTCGCCGTCCTGGCCGACCTGGATCAGCCACGCCTTGAGCGCGTCGTATTCCGCGTAGGTGACCTGCTGCCGCCGGATCACGTCGTGCACCGCCCGGATGACCTCCGTGGCCAACGCGTCGACCCGCTCCTCGCTGGTGGCGGCGGTCGTCTGCTTCTCCCGGAAGCGCTGGGTGGCCGCCGCGCCCGATGCGGCGGCGGTCGCGGTCTGCGCGGAGAGGTTCGTCGTCATGTCACCGATTCCTTTGCTCAACAACGCTGTCGATGGGGTTCCCGGCTCAGCCGTCCTGGCGGTAGTGCGCCAGCTTCCCGGGGTCGATGTCGATGCCGATGCCCGGCTGCGTGCGGACCTGGACGGTGCCGTCGCTGATCCGCACCGGCTCGGCGAGCAGGTCGTCGCTCATGTCCAGGAAGTTGGACAGCTCCCCTGGCCGCTGCGACGTCAGCTGGTACGCGGCGCCGAAGGCGACGCTGCACATGGTGCCGATCTGCCCGTCGATCTGGTTGCCCATCACCACTTCCACGCCCAGTCCCTCGCACTGGAACAGCACGCGCTGCGACGTGGTGAAGCCGGTGCGGGCGGTCTTGATGCTGATCGCGGTGGCCGCGCCGGCGAGCAGTTCCCGGGTCACCTCGCCCGGGCGAGTGACGCTTTCGTCCGCCACGAACGGGATTTCGCTGTGCTGCACCAGCCAGCGCCGCCCCAGCACGTCGTCGGCCGGGCAGAGCTCCTCGGCGAGCGTGAGCCCGAGATCGGACATCTCGCGCAGGGCGCGGGCGGATTCCGACGCGGTCCAGCCGCGGTTGCCGTCGACGTAGAGCTCGACGTCGTCGCCGAGCCCGGCGCGCAGCGCCCGGCAGGCTTCGACGTCCACTGTGTACGGTTTGCGGCCGACCTTGACCTTGAACGTGGTGATGCCGTACTTGGCCCGGATCCGCTCCGCCTCGGCGACCATCTGCTCCGGCGCGGCGAAGCCGACCATGTGCGAGACCCGCATCCGGTCGGTGTAGCCGCCGAGCAGCTCGGTCACCGGCAGCCCGAGCGACTTGCCGATGACGTCCCACAGCGCCATGTCCAGCGCCGCCTTGGCCGTGGGGTTGCCGACCGTTC
The DNA here is from genome assembly GCF_056431645.1 of Saccharopolyspora sp. NPDC045839. Lineage (NCBI taxonomy): Bacteria > Bacillati > Actinomycetota > Actinomycetes > Pseudonocardiales > Pseudonocardiaceae > Saccharopolyspora > Saccharopolyspora sp. NPDC045839. The sequence continues at coordinate 148,030 of NZ_JBWKKH010000002.1, read as the reverse complement.
GGTGCAGCCGCGCGTGGATGGCCTCCCGCCCCAGCGCCGACATGCCGGCCAAGTCGGGCGCGAACAGCTTGTCGATCACCGCGACGATGGATTCCTGCGTCTCGCCGTAGGTGAACGGCCGCGGCGGCGCCTCGGCGACCCCGACCAGCCCGTCATCGGTGTGCACCCGCACCAGCACGTGCTCGGCCACGTGCACCTCGCCGCTGGCGAAGCGCAGCGGCTTGCGGTACGGGATGGCGAACGGGATCGCCTCAATTCGCGTGATCTTCACGTGCTTCCTCGATGTCCTGGATGTCGTCGTGGCCGACGAACACGTCGTTGGCCGCGAGCGCGGTCAGCAGGTTGCGCAGCAGCGGCGAATCGTCCTCGGCGCGCCAGGCCAGTGCCAGTTCGACGCTCTCGGCATCGGGCACCGGCACGAACACCACGCCTTCCAGCGGAAAGGCCTGCACCGAGGCCGGGGCGAGCGCCACCCCGAGGCCGGCCGCGACCAGCGCGACCTGGGTGGAGGCCTCCCCGATCTCGTGCGCGCAGTTCGGGTAGAACCCGGCCGCCAGGCAGCTGCGCACCACCGCGTCGTTGACCACCGAGCGCAGCGAGGCGGAGTACATGATGAACTGCTCCGCCCGCAGTCGCGCCATCCCGACCTCGGGTTCCCCGGCGAGCGGGTGGTTCTCCGGCAGCACGAGCACCAGCGGCTCACGCGCGATGGTGCGGTGCGCGATGCGGTCCTCGCGGGTCGGCGGGCGCAGCATCCCGACGTCGATCTCGTTGCGCAGCAACGCCTTCTCCTGCGCTGAGGTGAGCAGATCCGGGTGGATCTCCAGCTCGACCCCGGGCAGGTCGCGCTTGACGATGTGCGCCAGCCGCGGCAGCTGCCGGTAGGACGCCGACCCGGTCAGCCCGAGCCGGAGCACGCCGTGACACCCGTCCGCGAGCCGCTTCACGCGGCGCGCCGCGTCGTCGATCGACTTCAGGATGCGCAGCGCGTCGTCGTGGAAGACCGCGCCCGCAGGCGTCAGCTGCACCTGCCTGGTCGTGCGGGCGAACAGCTCGGCGCCGAGTTCGGCTTCCAGCTGCCGGATCGCTTGGGACAGCGGGGGTTGCGCCATGTTCAGCCGCTTGGCCGCCCGCCCGAAGTGGCGGGTCTCGGCCACTGCGACGAAGTAGCGCAGGTGTCGCAACTCCACTGCCGCACCTCCTCCCGCCAGGCCGGGTGGCCGCGGCCACACCGTCGTTCGTCCAGGTCAGCGTAGGTCCGCCATTCAGCTCGAACAAATACTCATTCCCGATCGATTGGTATGTCGCAGATATCAATCGGCCCTAGGCCGGGACTGGGGGTTTTCCCGGCGTGATCCAGGCCACGGTCGTGCCAGCGTCTTCGGCAACCCGGACACCGAAGTCCGAAGGCGGGCACCGCGGCCCGCCGGAAGGAGGCATCATGCCCGAAGCGCTGGACCGCATCCGGACCGCGCTCGCCGACGCGCTGGTCGAAGACCCCGAGCGCGGCGTGCACCGCGCCAAGCGCAGCATCTTCACCGACCCGGAGCTCTTCGAGCTGGAGATGGCGCACATCTTCGAGGGCAACTGGATCTACCTGGCGCACGAGAGCCAGATCCCCGAGGTCGGCGACTACTTCACCACGCACATCGGCCGCCAGCCCGTGGTCATCACCCGCGACAAGCAGGGCCGGCTGAACGCGCTGCTCAACGCCTGCAGCCACCGCGGGGCCATGCTCTGCCGCCGCAAGCGGGACAACCGCACCACGCTCACCTGCCCGTTCCACGGCTGGACCTTCAGCAACAACGGCAAGCTGCTGAAGGTCAAGGATCCGCGGGACGCCGGGTACCCGGAGCAGTTCAACACCGACGGCTCGCACGACCTGACCCGGGTCGCCCGGTTCGACGGCTACCGCGGCTTCCTGTTCGGCAGCCTCAACCCGGACGTCAAGCCGCTCGCCGAGCACCTGGGCGAGGCGACCAAGATCATCGACATGGTGGTGGACCAGTCCCCGGAGGGGCTGGAGGTGCTGCGCGGCGCCTCCACCTACGTCTTCGACGGCAACTGGAAGCTGCAGGCCGAGAACGGCGCCGACGGCTACCACGTCTCCGCGACGCACTGGAACTACGCGGCCACGACCGCCCGCCGCACCTCCGGGGAGTCCAGCAACGACACCAAGAACATGGACGCCGGCACCTGGTCCCGGCAGAAGGGCGGGTTCTACTCCTTCGAGCACGGTCACCTGCTGCTGTGGACGGAGTGGGCCGATCCCGGCAACCGGTCGCTGAACGAGAATCGCGACGAGCTCGTGGCGCGGTTCGGCGAGGACCGGGCGAACTGGATGATCGGCTACTCCCGGAACCTGTGCCTGTATCCCAACGTCTACCTGATGGACCAGTTCAGCTCGCAGATCCGGCACTTCCGGCCGATCTCGGTGGACAAGACCGAGGTCACCATCTACTGCATCGCGCCGAAGGGCGAGAGCGCCGAGGCCCGCGCGAACCGGATCCGCCAGTACGAGGACTTCTTCAACGCCACCGGCATGGCCACCCCGGACGACCTGGAGGAGTTCCGGGCCTGCCAGCACACCTACCGGGCCACCGCCGCCCCGTGGAACGACCTCAGCCGCGGCGCGGTGCACCAGATCGCCGGCGCCGACGAGGACGCGAAGCGTCTGGGCATCTCGCCGATCGCCAGCGGGGTCCGCACCGAGGACGAGGGCCTCTACCCCATCCAGCACGGCTACTGGCTCGACACGATGCGCGCCGCCGTCGATTCCGTTGCAGCCCAGGGAAACCGGTGAGGCCAGTGATGACCACCGCGATCGAGACCGAAGCAGTCCGGCAGTTCCTGTACCGCGAGGCGCGCCACCTCGACGACCGCGAGTTCGAGGAGTGGCTAGAGTGCTACCACGAGGACGTCGAGTTCTGGATGCCCGCGTGGGACGACGATGACGAGCCGACCACCGATCCGCAGACCGAGATCTCGCTGATCTACTACCCCAACCGCGGCGGCCTCGAAGACCGGGTGTTCCGGATCCGCACCGACCGGTCGGCGGCGACCAGCATCCCGGAGCCGCGCACCGGCCACAACATCACCAACGTGGAGATCGTCGAGCAGCGCGGCCGGCTGGTGGACGTGCGGTTCAACTGGTTCACCCTGTACTACCGCTACCACCACGTGGACACGTACTTCGGAACCTCTTTCTACACCGTCGATTTCGGCGGCGAGCGACCGCTGATCACCAGCAAGCGCGTGGTGCTGAAGAACGACTACATCCACCACGTCGTCGACGTCTACCACGTCTGAGGGGCCGGAGATGAGCTATCGAGTCGCACTGAGCTTCGAGGACGGGGTCACCCGGTTCATCACCTGCGGTCCACATGAGACGGTCGCCGAGGCGTCCTACCGGTCGCGGATCAACATCCCGCTGGACTGCCGCGACGGCGCCTGCGGCACCTGCAAGTCGCGTTGCGTCGCCGGCGAGTACGACGGCGGCGACTACATCGAGGACGCGCTCACCGACGACGAGGCGGCGGCGGGATTCGCCTTGCCGTGCCAGATGGTGCCGCACAGCGACCTCGTGCTGGAGATACCGGCGACCGCGGAGTTCGCCAAGACGGGCGCCGCGGTGCACACCGGCTCGATCACCGAGGTACGGCGGCTGTCGGCCAGCACGGTCTCCTTCGCCGTGGAGCTGGACGACCGCGACCAGCTGGCCTTCCTGCCCGGCCAGTACGTGAACGTGGCGGTGCCCGGGACCGGCGTGACGCGGTCGTACTCGTTCAGCACGGGGCCTGTCGAGAAGGCCGTGTCGTTCCTGGTCCGCATCACCACCGGCGGCACCATGTCGGGCTATCTCGCCGACCGGGCCGAGGTCGGCGACCGGGTCGAGTTCACCGGGCCGCTGGGGAGCTTCTTCCTCCGCGACCTGGTCCGCCCGGCTCTGCTGCTGGCCGGGGGCACCGGGTTGGCGCCGCTGCTGTCCATGCTGGAGCGGCTCACCGACACCGAGGTCGCCCACCCCGTGCACCTGATCTACGGGGTCAGCTCCGACACCGACCTCGTGGAGCTGGACAGGCTGCGCGCCTACGCCGACGCGATCCCGCAGTTCAGCTTCGACCACTGCGTCGCCGACGAAGCGAGCACCGCCGCCCACAAGGGCTACGTGACCAGCCTGCTCACGCCGGAACGCCTGCACGGCGGCGATGTCGACGTCTACCTGTGCGGGCCGCCGCCGATGGTCGAGGCGGTGCGCGGCCACCTGCGGGAATCCGGGATCGCTCCGGCGAACTTCTACACCGAGAAGTTCACCGTCGCGGCGGAGGTGGGCAGGTGAACCGCTTCGCCGGACAGGTCGTCCTCGTCACCGGTGCCGCGCAGGGCATCGGCCGGGCGGTGGCGGAGCGGTTGTTCGCCGAATCCGCCGAAGTGGTCCTGGCCGACCGGTCCGAGCTGGTCCACGAGGTGGCCGCCGGGCTGGTCTCGGGCGGCCGCAAGACGCACGCCGTGGTCGTCGACCTGGAGCAGTTCGCCGGTGCGGAGCGGGCGGTGGCGTGCGCCCGCGAACTGCACGGCGGCATCGACGTGCTGATCAACACCGTCGGCGGCACGATCTGGGCGAAGCCGTTCGAGCACTACCCGCCGGAGCAGATCGAAGCTGAGCTGCGGCGATCGCTGCTGCCGACCCTGTGGGGCTGCCGGGCCGCGCTGCCGCACCTGGTCCGGCAGGGGCACGGCACGATCGTGAACGTTTCCTCGGTGGCCACCCGCGGCGTCAACCGGGTGCCGTACGCGGCGGCGAAGGGCGGGGTCAACGCACTGACCAGCGCCCTGGCGATGGAGGCCGCGCAGCACGGGATCCGGGTGGTGGCCACGGCCCCGGGAGGGACCGACGCGCCGCCGCGCCGCATCGCGCGCGGCCCGGCCGCCGAGACCGACCAGGAGAAGCGGTGGTATCGGGAGGTCGTGGACCAGACCGTCGCGTCGTCGCCGATGCGGCGCTACGGGACGCTGGCGGAACAGGCGGCGGCGATCGCGTTCCTCGCCTCCCCCGAGGCCTCCTACATCACCGGGACGGTGCTGCCGGTCGCCGGCGGTGACCTCGGGTGAGGGCGCACCGTCCGATTACATTGGGCAGATGACCGGGCGCGCGGAACCGATCGGCCGGCAGCGGGAGCTGGCCGAGCTGGACCGGTTGCTCGCCGCCGCGCCCGGTTTCGCGGCGGTGGCGGGTCCGGCCGGGATCGGGAAGACGGCCGTCGTCGAGCACTTCCTGTCCCGGCATCCGCAGATCCGCGTGGCACGAGCGGTCGGCCTGCCCTGGGAGCAGCCGGGGGCCTTCGCCGTGCTGGACCAGCTGTTGCGCGGATCCGACGCGCCCCGCGACGCGGCGGGGCTGCTCGCCTGGTGCTCAGCCGGCCCCGGCATCGTGGTCGTCGACGACGCGCAGTGGGCGGACGTCGAGTCGCTGGAGGCGCTGCTGTCGGCCTTCCGGCGCCTGACCTCGGAACCGGTCCTGATCGTCCTGGTCGCGCGCGAACTCCCCGCTGCGGTGCGACCGGGCGCGACGGTCCGAATAGGACCGTTGACGGCGGCCGAGGTGCGGACGCTGGCGATGCTGCACGCGGGACGCGACCTGAGCGCCCCGACGGCTCACCAACTCGCCACTCACACCGGCGGAAATCCCCGCCACATCAGGGATCTGCTCGACGAGCTCCCGCCGGAAACCTGGTCGCGATGGCACCCGGCGCTGCCCGCGCCCCGCGCCGTCGCCGCCGACGTCACCCGGAGGCTGCACGCCTGTTCCGCCGCGACGCGGGAGTTCATCGAGGCGGCTGCGGTGCTGGGCCGGACGGTCCCGGTCGCCGCGGCCGCCGAACTGGCCGACGTCAAGGACCCCATCACCGCGCTGGACGCGGCGTGCGAAAGCGGGCTCGTCGGCACCGTTGCCGGGCACGGCCTGATGACCTTGGCGTTCCCGGATCCGCTGGTGCACGCCGCGATCTACCACGACGTGCCGCCGCTGGTGCGGTACGGGCTGCACGGCACGGCCGCGCAGCTCGCCGAGGACGAGCACGCCAAGCTGAAGCACCTGGTGGCCCAGACCCCCGCGCCGGATGCCGCGCTGGCCGACGAGCTCGACGACTTCGCCGCCCGGCAGGCCGGGCTCGGCGCGTGGTCGGTGGCCGGGCAGGCGCTGATCGACGCCAGCCGGCTCAGCCCGGCGAAGGCGGACCGCGAGCACCGGCTGGTCCGGGCGGTCGACGCGCTGGTGGGCGCCGGGGATCTCGCGCAGGCGAGCGCGTTCTCCGCGCAGATCGAGAGCTTCCCCCCGGGGCCAATGCGCGATGCGGTGCTGGGTTACCTGGCGATCCAGCGCGGCCGGCCGGCCGAGGCCGAGCTGCTGCTGACCCGCGCATGGGAGGCCTGCCGTCCCGGACGGGAGCCGGAGACCGCGGCGCTGATCTGCCAGCGGCGGGTGCTGCACTCGCTGAGCCGCTGGCACGGCACCGACCTGGTCGCCTGGGGGCGTCGCGCCGTGGCGTTGGCCGATCCGCAGGATCCGTCGGCGGTGGAGTCCGAAGCGATCATGGGGCTGGGCCTGGCGGCGACCGGGCGGATCCGCGAGGCGCGGGACACCTACCGGGACGTGGTGGCGCGGGTGAGCCGGGGCGCGCAGTCGCAGCGGGTGCAGATGGGCAAGGGCTGGCTGGACCTGGCGCTGGACGACCCGCAGACCGCGCGCCGGGAACTGGAGATCGCGGTGCCCACCGAATACCGGATGGGCGCACTGCGGATCTCCCTGTGGGCGCAGGCGTGGTTGGCGCGCGCCGACTTCGCGCTCGGCTCCTGGGACGAGGCACTGCACACCGTCGATCGCGCGGCCGTGCAACTCGCCGAGACCGGCCTGGAACTGGTGCGGCCGCTGGTGCACTGGACGGGCGCGCAGATCCACGCGCTGCGCGGGGATCCCGACGCAGCCCAGCACCACCTGCGACAGGCCTCGGCGTCCACGCACAACTACGAGATCATGCTGATCCCGGCGTGCCTGGCCCGCGCGCACTGCGCCGAGGCCCAATCCGATTACGAAGGCGTGCTGCGCGCGCTCGAGCCGGTGGCCCAGTTGTGGCCCCGGGAGGGCGTGGACGAGCCGGGTTTCTGGCCGTGGCCGGACATCTACGGCAACGCGCTGGTCATGACCAACCGGGTGGCCGAGGCGGACGAGTTCCTGCGGCCGCACGAAGCCCTGGCGGCCGAGCGCGGGCACCGGTCGGCCACGGCCAGGCTCGGCTACGTCCGCGGGCGGATCCTCGCCGCGACGGGCGACGTCGATGCCGCGCGAGAATCCTTCGAGGCAGCGCTCGCGAACCTCCGGACGCTGCCGCTGCCCTACGAACGCGCCCGGGTCCACTTCGCGTACGGGCAAACCCTGCGCCGGGCCGGGAAGCGCAAGGAAGCCGACGTCGTCCTGCAACGAGCGCGGGACGGCTACGCGGCGCTGGGCGCCACCGCGTACGTGGTGCGCTGCGACCGGGAGCTCAAGGCGGGCGGGCTGCACCCGAAGCGCGGCGGCGTGGACCTCACCGAGCTCACCCCGCAGGAACAGGCGGTGGCCAAGCTGGTGGCGGCGGGCATGACCAACAAGCAGGTCGCCGCCGAGCTGTTCGTCTCGGTCAAGACCGTCCAGTTCCACCTGACCCGGATCTACGCGAAGCTCGGCATCCGCTCCCGCAGCGAACTCGCCGCCCGCGGCCACGCCTCGCCGGCCGATGGCTGATCAGCGCCGCTGCCTGCCGCGCCGACCACCTCGGTGAGGAACGGTACAGCGCCGCCACCGGCTCCCGCATCGCGCCGGTCGTGCGCAACCCGCGCTAGCCCTCCCCGGGGTCGACTACTTGACATCGGTTGACAAGTACTTGATAGTTCACGTCAAGTAGTCGGAACCCAGGGAGGCATTCGGATGTCGCCTGCAGCACAGCAGGAACTGGCCGATGATCTGCGGCGGCTGGTGACCACCCGGCTGCTCGATCCGTTGAGCATCCTGCTCGAATCCGACGCTGCGACAGCAGCTCTGCAGCGCCGGGTCGAGCGGGACACCGCGAAATGGGCCGCGCAGATGCTCGGCCCCGACCAGCAAGCGGCGGTGCACATGTGCGCCCGCATGCTGGCCTCCCTCCACCCCGATGACGGCCCGTTCGACCCGCCGGACGCCTGGTGGCGCACCCCGCTGGGCCGGGTCGTCGCACGGCGGATCGGGCATCCCGGAACCGACCACGTTTCGATGTCCACGGCGGGCGCGATGCTCGGCATCACCCGACAGGGCGTGCACGACCTCGTCAACCGCAACAAGCTCACGCGCCACGCGGACGGCGGGGTCAGCACCGCGTCGATCCGCGCGCGCCTCGACCACGTTTCAGGAGACCTGCGATGAACGACGTACTCGTCAAGTCCGCGACGGTGGAGATCGCGGTCCGCGATCACGGCGGCGACGGCCCCGCCGTACTGCTGCTGCATGGCGCCGGTGGGAACCTCCTCGCCTGGCAGCACTTCGCGCCGCTGCTGACCGCGGAGCACCGGGTGCTCGCGGTGGATCTGCGCGGTCACGGGCACTCCGGCGACGGCCCGTGGACGTGGGATGCCGTGCTCGACGACCTGGACGCCGTGGTCGAGCACTTCGAACTGCCATCGCCGCCTGCCGCGGTGGGGCATTCGCTGGGCGGGATGATCGCGGGCATGTGGGCGGTGCGCCACCCCGGCTGCGCCGGCGCGATCAGCCTGGACGGGCACCGGAGCGCGGTGACGGATCCCGGCAACTACGCCGATCTGCCGATCGAGCGCGTCCACGCGCAATTGGCCCGGCTGCGCGAGGTCTTCGACGCCCAGTCCGCGGGCTCCGGGCAGCCGATGAGCGCCGAGCAGGCGGCCGAAATGCTGGACCAGCAGGCCGCCTTCGCAGCGCAGCTGGGCGTCGACGTCGAGCAATGGGTCGAGATGACCCGACGCGGCCTGTTCGTCCACAATGGTCAAACATGGCGCCGCCCCGGACCGGACGTGCTCGAAGCCCTGCGCCGGGCGCCAGAATTCGCCGACTGCCTGCCGGTCTTCCGCCAGGTCACAGCCCCGCTCTTGCTCGTCCGGGCGACCCGGATCGCCGGATTCCCGCCGGAGTTCACCGACCTGATGCAGGCGCTGCACGCCGGACTGCGCCGCGACCTCGCCGAGCTGACCGAGCAGCGTCCCAACGTCGAGGTTCGCGACGTCGACGCCGGCCACGGCCTGGTCTTCGAAAAGCCCTCCGAGGTAGCCGAAATCGTCCAGACCTTCCTCCGGCGCTGAAGCGGCACATCGAACCGGCCGCCGCACGGGGTCTGCACCGATCAACACCCGTTCGGCGGCCATGGTTTCGCCCTATTCGTCCGTTCGCCCAGGGCTATTTGATTCTGTGATCCAGCTCTCCTTGAATAGGGCGACCGATCACGAGACCTCCGACTCGGGCGCACCACCAGGCGTGCTCGCGCAGGACGACCGCCGACGCCGTACTCGCCGAAGAGCCGGAGGTCCGGGTGCCCGCACATCGCAAGTTCCTCGCCGCAGCAGCCATTTTCGCGCTGCTCGCGCTCACCGCGGCCTGCGGGGGAATCAACACCGAGGCGACCGGATCGGCCTCCGGCGGTGCCGGCAGCACCTTCCGGTTCGCCTACTCCGTCGGCCCCAGCCGCTACGATCCGCACCGCGCCTCGTCCAGCTTCGACAACGCCTCCCTGTTCCCGGTCTACGACCGCCTGGTGCACCTGACCACCGCCGCCGAACCGGTGCCCGGCCTGGCCACCGGCTGGCAGTACACCGACGGCGGCAAGCGGCTGGTCTTCGAGCTGCGGCCGGGCGTGCGGTTCCACGACGGCGCCCCGTTCGACGCCGCCGCGGCGAAGGCGAACCTGGACCGCGCCCGCACGCTGCAAGGCTCGACCGTCGCCTCCGAGCTGAAGGCGGTGGAACGGGTCGACGTGCTCGGCCCGCTGACCATCGCGCTGGCGCTCACCGCGCCGGACAGTTCGCTGATCGGCGTGCTCTCCGACCGGGCCGGGATGATGGTCAGCCCCGCGGCGTTCGACGACCCGCAGCTGGACCTGCGGCCGGTCGGCGCCGGGCCGTACCAGATCGTCAGCTACAGCCCGAACGACCGCGTCGTGCTGCGCCGCTTCCCGGGCTACTGGGATCCCGCCGCCCAGCAGGTCGAGACGATGGCGATCGTCATCCAGCCCGACACGACGACGCGGATGAACGCGCTGCGCGCCGGCGAGGTCGACGCCGCGCTGCTGGCGGGGAACCAGGTCGCCGAGGCCCGGCAGTACGACCTCGGCGTCGTCGGCGACGTGACCCTCGCCTTCTACCACCTGCAGCTCAACCGCACCCGCGCCGAGTTCGGCGACATCCGGGTGCGGCGCGCGCTCAACCATGCGATCGACCGGGACGCCATCATCCACGGCGTGCTGTTCGGCAACGGGAAACCGGCCGCGCAGCCCTTCCCGCCCGGGTACTACGCGCACGACCCGGACCTGCCCGATCCCTACCCGTACGACCCGCAGAAGGCGCGGCAGCTGCTCGCCGAGGCCGGGCTGGCCGGCGGTTTCGACTTCGAGGCGATCGTGCCCAACACCGATCCCGGCACCGCCGTCGCCGTGCAGGAACAACTGGCCGACATCGGGGTGCGGATGAAGATCCGCGAGGTCTCCTCCGGCGAAGCGGCCGACCTGTTCTACGGCAGGCAGCAGGGCGACGCGATGGTCGCGCCGTGGGGTGGGCGCGCCGATCCGATCCAGACCCTCGGGCTGCTCTACTCCAGCAAGGGGTTCTCCAACCCCGGCGGGCACACCACGCCCGAGCTGGAGCAGCTGATCGGGCAGGCCCGGCGGACCATCGACCCGGCGGCGCGCACCGAACTCCTGCACCGGACCGACCGGATGGTCCTGGACCAGGCGCTGGACGTGCCGGTGGTCTTCGCCGACACCAACTACGGGCACGCCGCGCGGGTCACCGACCTGCGCAGCTGGTTGTCCAACAAGCCCGAGTTCCGCGGCGTCGGCGCGGCCGGAACGGGGAGGTGACCGGGTGTTACAGCTCGTTGTCCGCCGCCTGGCGGCGATGGTTCCGCTGCTGTTCCTCGTTTCGCTGATCGTGTTCGGGCTGGTGCTGCTGGTGCCCGGCGACCCGGCCATCACCATCGCCGGGGAGAACGCCACCCAGGCCCAGATCGACGCGACCCGCGAACGCCTCGGGCTCAACGACTCGCTGCTGGAGCAGTACTGGCGCTGGGCGAGCCACGCCGTCCAGGGCGACCTGGGCACGTCGATGTTCAGCAATCGCAGCGTTTCCGGCGCCATCGCGGAGCGCTTCCCGGCCACCGTGTCGCTGACCGCGGTCGCCATCGTGATGGCGCTGCTGATCAGCGTGCCCGCCGCGGTCGCCGCGGCCACCAGCCGGGGCCGCTGGCTGGACCGGTTCGCCACGGTCGGCACCTCGGTGGGCGTGGCCATGCCGAACTTCTGGCTCGGGCTGCTGCTGGCCACCGCGCTGGCGCTGAACCTGCGGCTGCTGCCCGCCACCGGGTACGTGCCGCTGGACGACGATCCGGTCGCCTGGCTGGCGCACCTCCTGCTACCCGGCTTCACGCTGGGCCTGGCGGCCGCCGCCGAACTCACCCGCCAGCTGCGCAGCTCGCTGATCGACGTCTTCGACCAGGACTACCTGCGCACCGCCCGCGCCAAGGGCCTGCGCACCACCAGCGTCATCGCCAAGCACGCGCTGAAGAACGCGGCCACGCCGGTGGTCACGGTGCTGGGCATGCGGATCTCGGTGCTGCTGGGCGGAACCGTCGTCGTCGAGCAGATCTTCGGCATCCCCGGACTCGGCCAGCTGGCGATCACCGCCGTGCTGCAACGGGATCTGCCGATGGTGCAGGGCGTCGTCGTGGTCACCGCCGTGATGGTGATGCTGGCCAACCTGGCGGTCGACCTGTCCTACGGCTACCTCAACCCGAAGGTGCGAGCGCAGTGAGCGCCGGCGAGGGAGGAGCGGAGTTGACCGACACCACGCAGCGGTGGACGCGGCACGTCGCCGCGGAGACCACCGCGGACGACCTGGGCCCGCCGCAGTCGCCGAGGCAGCGGTTCTGGCGCCGCTTCCGGCGGCAGCGCCCGGCGGTGCTCGCGCTGCTGTTCCTGCTGGTGCTGACGGCGGTCGCGATGCTCGCGCCGCTGCTGGCCCCGGCCGATCCCGATGACCAGAACCTGCGCAACGTGCTCGCCGCGCCGGGCGCCGACGGGTACCTGCTGGGCACCGACCAGTTCGGCCGCGACATGCTCAGCCGGATGCTGGTGGCCAGCCGCATCTCGCTGCTCGCCGCGGTGGAAGCCGTCGGCGTCGCGGTGGTGCTCGGGGTGCCGCTCGGGCTCGTCGGCGCCTACCTCGGCGGCCGGTTCGACCGCTGGGTGGTGCGGTTGGCGGACGCGTTCATGAGCTTCCCGCCGCTGATCCTGGCGGTGGCGATCGTCGCCGCGCGTGGCCCGGGCCTGACCAACGCGATGTTCGCGGTCGGCCTGGTCACCGCGCCGCGCCTGCTGCGCCTGGTGCGCAGCTCGGTGCTGTCGGTGCGGGAGGAGACCTACATCGAGGCGGCCCGCAGCATCGGCACCCCGGCGGGCCGCATCATCCGCCGGCACGTGCTGCCCAACGTGCTGTCGCCGCTGCTGGTCCAGCTCTCGCTGGTCGCGGCGTTCGCGATGCTCGCGGAGGCGACGCTGAGCTTCCTCGGCCTCGGCGTGGTGCCGCCGCAGGCGAGCTGGGGCTCGATGTTGCAGGAGGGCGCGAGGTTCGTGTCGCTGGCGCCGCACCTGGTGGTCCTCCCCGGCGTCGCCATCGCGCTGACGGTGCTGGCGTTCAACGTCCTCGGCGACGGGCTGCGCGACTCGCTGGGCCGGGAGATCAGGAGCGGTCGATGAGCGTGCTGCAGGTGTCCGACCTCGACGTCCGGTTCGCCACCGACCGCGGCTGGGTCACGGTGGTCGAAGGCGTGTCGTTCGCCGTCGAAGCCGGGGCGACGCTGGGCCTGGTCGGCGAATCCGGCTCCGGCAAGACCGTCACCAGCCTGGCGATGCTGGGCCTGCTGCCGCCGCGGACCAGCCGGGTGTCCCGCGGCAGCATCCGCCTCGACGGCACCGAGCTGGTCGGCATGCCGCAGAAGCGGCTGGCCGACATCCGCGGCAACGACATCGCGATGATCTTCCAGGAGCCGATGTCGTCGCTGAACCCGGCGTTCACCATCGGCGACCAGATCGCGGAAACCGTGCGGCGGCACCGCAAGGTGTCCCGCAAGGCGGCGATGGGCCGCGCCGTCGCGGCGCTGGACCAGGTCGGCATCCCGAACGCGGCGCGCCGGGTGCGCAGCTACCCGCACGAGTTCTCCGGCGGGATGCGGCAGCGGGCGATGATCGCGATGGCGATCTGCTGCGAGCCGAAGGTGCTCGTCGCCGACGAACCGACGACGGCGCTGGACGTGACGATCCAGGCCCAGATGCTCGACCTGCTGCGGCAGATGCGCGACGAGCTCGGCATGGGGATGGTGTTCATCACCCACGACCTGGGCGTGGTCGCCGACATCTGCGACCGGGTCGTGGTGATGTACGCCGGGCAGGTGGTGGCGGCCGACGACGTCGACCACCTCTTCAGCCACCCGCCGCACCCCTACGCCGAGGGCCTGCTGGCCGCCATGCCGCAGGTCGGCGGCGCGGAGCGGCTGGCCACCATCCCCGGCCAGGCCCCGACGCCGGGCGCCGTGCCCGACGGCTGCCGCTTCCACCCCCGCTGCCCGTACGCCGCCGACCGCTGCACCGCCGGCGCCCCGGAGCTCCGGCCGTTCGACCTGCACCGCGCCACCCGGTGCGTCCGCTCCGACGAACTCCTGTTGCGAGGCCCGGCATGACCGCACTGCTCGAAGTCGAGGACCTGTCGGTGAGCTTCCCGTTGCAGCGCGGCCTGTTCCGGCGCGGGGCTCGGCTGCGCGCGGTGGACGGGGTGTCGTTCGAGGTGGCCGCCGGGGAGATCCTCGGGCTGGTCGGCGAGTCCGGCTCCGGCAAGTCGACCACCGGCCGGGCCCTGATGCGGCTGGTCGAACCCGACGGCGGCGCGGTCCGGCTGCGGGGCACCGAGCTGACCGCGCTCGGCGGCCGCGAGCTGAGGCGGCACCGCAGGCACATCCAGATGGTGTTCCAGGACCCCTACTCGTCGCTGGACCCGTCGATGGTGGTCGCCGAGAGCGTCGGCGAACCGCTGGAGGTGCACGAGGGCCTGCGCGGCAAGGCGCGCGACGAGCGGGTCCGGGACCTGCTGGTGCGGGTGGGCCTGTCGCCGCGCCACCTGGAGCGCTACCCGTACGAGTTCTCCGGCGGGCAGCGGCAGCGGCTGGCGATCGCCCGCGCGCTGGCGGTGGACCCGGACGTCGTGGTCTGCGACGAGGCGGTGTCCGCATTGGACGTTTCGACGCAGAACCAGATCATCAACCTGCTGGAGGAACTGCGCGCCGAACTGGGCACCTCGTACCTGTTCATCTCGCACGACCTGTCGGTGGTGCGGCAGCTCGCCCAGCGCGTGGCGGTGATGTACCTGGGGCGGCTCGTGGAGGACGGCCCGTCGCGGCGCCTCTACTCCCATCCCGCCCACCCGTACACCGAGGCGCTGCTGTCGGCGGTCCCGGTGCCCAACCCGAAGGTGCAGCGCCGCCGCGAACGCATCGTGCTCCCCGGCGATCCGCCGGACCCGACCGATCCGCCCGGCGGCTGCACCTTCCACCCGCGCTGCCCGTACGCGATGGACGTCTGCCGCTCGGTCGTCCCCGAGCCGACGCCCGTCGACGGCGGTGGCACGGTGCGCTGCCACCTGCACACCAGCGGGCCCGTGCTGGCGGGCGGTTCCGTCCTGGAACTGCGTACCGCAGAATCGGGGGCGGCAACCGACACCGGGAGTTGATGGGCTTGCAGACCGCGACGGCCGCGCTGAACGACATCAAGACGCACTACTGCGCCGTCGGTTCCGGCCCGGCCGTGGTGTTCGTGCACGGCCTCGCCGAGGACCACCGCAGTTGGCGGCGCCAGCAGGAGGAGTTCGCCGACCACCGCACCTACGCCTACGACGTGCGCGGGCACGGCGCCAGCACGGTCGGCGACGCGAACGGAACCCTGGCCCAGCTGCGGGAGGATCTGCTCGCGTTCCTCGCCGAGGTCTCCGGGCCTGCGGTGTGCGTGGGATTCTCCCTCGGCGGCACGGTGGTGCTCTCCGCCGCGGCGCACCGGCCGGATCTGGTCACCGGCGTCGTCGTGCTCGGGACGTCCTCCGTGGTGGGGCGGGCGGCGGCCGAGATCAACCTGCAGCGGGCCGCGGAGACCGGCGACGCCGTGCTCGACTCGCTGCGAGCGGACACCACGATGATGGTCTCGAACTCCACAGTGGACATCGACGAGGTGGTCGCGCGGCGCGCGGAGTCCCTCGGCGACGGCCGCGGCTACTCGAACGCGGCGACCGCGATGGCGGGCCTGCGCGGCAACCCGCTGACCCCGGAGCTGGCGGCGATCAAGTGCCCGGTGACGGTGATCGGCGGCGAGCACGACGCCCTCTGCCCGCGCAGGGCGGCCGACATCCTCCTCGAAGCACTCCCCCAGGCCACGTACCAGGAAATCCCCGGCGCGGGTCACCTGATGAACGTCGACAACCCGGAGGCCGTCACGGCCGCGCTGCGCGATGCCCTGGGCGGCCGCACGGGGCCGTGGGGGTTTTTTGGTTTTCCTGGGGCCCCAAAAAACCACCCACCCACCCCCCAAAACCCCCCCCCCCCCTTTCTCTTGGACCCCACGACGACCCAACCCCCCCCAACCCCCC
>NZ_JBWKKH010000002.1:96141-132090 GCF_056431645.1 Saccharopolyspora sp. NPDC045839 | reverse complement strand
GGGGGGCAGCTGGGGGAAGGCGAAAAGGGGGGGGGGGGGAGGGGCGGGGGGGGGGGGGGGAGGGGGGGGAGGGGGGGGGGGGGGGGGTGGGGGGGGGAAAGGAAAAAAAAAAAACCCCCACGGCCCGGCTCAGAACACCAGGGCCATGAGCTGGATCGGGACCATGGCGATGACCGACGCCGCCGAGACCGTCAGCGTCACCGACTTCAGCGCTCCCCGCGTCGTCTGCGGCAGCAGGGTCTGCAGCAACCAGAACGTGTTGCTGGTCGCGTGGATGACGAACAGCGAACCCGCGCCCGCCGCCAGGGCGACGAAGATCGGGTCGATGCCCAGCATCGGCATCACCGGGCCCAGCACGCCCGCGGCGGTGATCGACGCCAGCGTCACCGAGCCGATCGCGATGTGCAGCACCGCGGCCACCAGCCACACCAGCAGCAGCGGCACGACCGTGCTGGTGGAGAAGTAGCCCTTCAGCAGCTCGCCCAGGCCGACGTCCTTCACCGTCTGCGCCAGCGAACCGCCGACACCGGTGAGGATGAGGATCTGGCCGCTCTCGTGGAAACCGCGCTTGAACGCCGCCGCGGTCTGCTCCGCCGGGAGCTTCCAGCGCGCGATGAGCACCGCCCCGATCAGGCCGATGAGCAGGGCGATCACCGGGTCGCCGAGGAAGTCGACCCACGGTGAGGAGAACTCGGCCATCTCCGCGATGGCGCCGAAGGCGATCAGCGCCAGCGCGAGCAGCAGCGGGGCCAGCAGCAGCGGCAGCGGCGGGAGTTCGCGCGGCGACCGCTCCTCCTCCGCGACCTCGGCGACCGGCAGCTCCTCGGTCTCGTCGAGCTTCGGGTTCCACAGGCCGCGCTTGGCCAGCGCGGTGAACAGCGCCAGCGTGACGACGATGGTGAAGACCGCGGTGATGGTGCCGAAGAGGAACATCTTGCCGAACGGCAGGTCCAGGACGCCGGCCAGCGCGACGGCCCCGACGCCGGGCACCACGAACACCAGGCCGACCTCGATGCCCAGCGCCATCGCCGCGCACATCCGGGCCGCGCCGTGCGGCCCGATCTGCCGGGACAGCCGGCTGGCCAGCGGCGCGGTGATCACCAGCAGCACGTCCGCGAAGATCGACTGCAGGACCGTGCCGACGGTGACGCCGAAGGTGTAGGGCAGGCTCCGCGGCCCGAAGGTGCGCACGAGCAGGTCGACGAGCTTCTCGATCGCGCCGAGCGAGGCCATCAGCGAGCCGAGCAGCACGCCGAACGCGATCAGCAGCCCGACCTCGGTCATCAGGTCGCCGAAGCCGGTGGTGATGGACTTGATGGTCTGCTCGGGGCCCAGTCCGGAGACCAGGCCCAGGTAGATCGCGCCGAGGACGAGCGCGATGGCCGGGCTGATCTTGGCGCGGAGGATGAGCACGACGACGCCGACGATGGTTATCGCGGCGTTGGCGAAGACAACGATGTCCGACATCTATGGGTCCGATTCGTCGGGGTCGGCACGAGCCGACTCCTGAGTTCTGCGGCGAGCAGCGCTTTTCCCGCCGGGCCGGGTTTTGCCCAACCGGCGGCTACGAAGACGGACCGGCGAAGCATACACATCATCGTTGCGCGATCAAGGTCTTGTGAATCGTGATTCGGGTGATTACGGTCCTGTCTTGCCGAATAAAGGCATCAGTTTCCCAAATATTGACAAGCAGGGGCTTGCGGAGACGGACACCTCCACGCCCCGGGCGCTCACATCGCCCTCGCCGCAACACCGTGAAACAGGAGAAGACCGATGGCGTCCAACGGACACGGGCCCCTCACCGGGGTCCGGGTGGTCGAGCTCGGCAACTTCATCGCCGCCCCGACCGCGGGCCGGATCCTCGCCGAGTTCGGCGCCGACGTCATCAAGATCGAACGCCCCAAGACCGGCGACGAGCTGCGCAACTGGCGGCTGCACGGCGGCGACGTGTCGCTGCTGTTCCGCACCATGGCGCGCAACAAGCGCTCGATGACCCTCGACCTGCGCTCCGCGCCGGGCCAGGACGTCGCGCGGAAGCTGATCGCCGGCGCGGACATCGTGCTGGAGAACTTCCGGCCCGGCACGCTGGAGAAGTGGGGACTCGGCCCGGCGGAGATCCGCCGGGCCAACCCGGGAACCGTGCTGGTGCGGATATCCGGGTTCGGGCAGACCGGGCCGTACCGGGAGCGCCCGGGCTTCGGCGGCGTCGCCGAGGCCTTCGGCGGCGTGCGGCACCTGACCGGCTATCCGGGCATGCCGCCGGTGCGCACCGGCGTCAGCCTGGCGGACTCGGTGGCCGGGCTCTACGCGGTCATCGGCGCGTTGATGGGACTGCTGCGCCGCCGCTCCGGCGAGCCCGGCGAGACCGTCGACGTCGCGCTGTACGAGGCGATCTACTCGCTGATGGAATCCTCGGTGCCGGACTTCGACGCGTTCGGCGTCACCCGGGAGGCCACCGGGGCGACGATCCCCGGGGTCGTTCCGTCGAGCACCTACCGGTGCGCCGACGGCAAGTACGTGGTGGTCGGTGGCAACAACAACGCCATCTACGCCCGGCTGATGAACCTGATCGACCGCCCCGACCTGGCCGACGATCCCGCGCTGCGGACGAACGTGGGCCGGGTCGAGCGGGGCGCGGAGATCGACGAGGCGATCGGCTCCTGGACGGCGCGGCTGGACAGCCCCCGGGTGCTGGAGCTGCTCGCCGGGGCGTCCGTCCCCAGTGGACCCATCTACGACGTGCCGGACATCGTCGCCGACCCGCACTTCGCGGCCCGCGGGATGCACGAGCGGCACCCGGTGCGCATCGAGGGCGACGAGACCCGCGAGGTGCTGTTCCCCGGCATCGTCCCGAAGCTGACCGAACAACCGGGCGGCACCCGCTGGCTCGGCCCGGAACTGGGCGAGCACACCGACGAGGTGCTGACCGAGCTGGGGTTCTCCCCGACCGAGACCGCCGGACTGCGGGCCGAAGGAGTGATCTGAATTGGTACTCATCACCGAGGTGTCGCTGCGCGACGGGCTGCAGATCGAGCCGGTGATCGTGCCCACCGCCGACAAGGTCCGCTTCGGCGAGCTGCTGGTCGACGCGGGTTTCAAGCACCTGGAGATCGGTTCGTTCGTCAACCCGAAGCGGGTGGCGACGATGGCCGACACCGCCGAGGTCGTCGCGGGCCTCGCCGACCAGCCGGCGACCTTCCACACGCTGGTGCTCAACGAGCGGGGCGCGCAGCGCGCCGTCGAGGCGGGTGCGAAGAACGTGCGGCTGGTGCTTTCGGCCAGCGACGGCCACAGCGTGTCGAACGCCGGTGTCGGCACGGCGGAGGCGATGCAGCGCATCGCGCGGGCCGCCGAGATCGTGCACGACGCGGGAATCCGCACCGAGGGCTGCATCGCGACCGCGTTCGTCTGCCCCTTCGACGGCGACACCCCGGTGGAGCGCGTCGTCCGGGTCGCACGGCACTACGCGGACATCGGCGTCGACGTGCTGCACCTCGCGGACACCATCGGCGCGGCGTCGCCGGGCGACATCAACCGCGCCATCACCGCGGTGCGCGACGTCTTTCCCGTGGAGCGAACGGGTCTGCACCTGCACAGCACCTACGGCATGGCCGACGCCAACGCCTGGGAGGCCTACCGCTGCGGCATCCGGCGCTTCGACGCCGCGCTCGGCGGGCTCGGCGGCTGCCCGTTCGCGCCGGGCGCGACCGGCAACATCGCCGCCGACGACCTGATCCACCTGTTCCACCGGGAAGGCATCGACACCGGGATCGACGTGTCCAAGCTCGGCGCGCTGCGCGAGCACCTCGCCGGGCTGGTCGGGCACGCGCTGCCGTCGGCGCTGGCGAAGATCCCGGCCGCTCCCGCGGAAGTCCGGCGCTAGCCGTGGCCGCGGAACCGTTCACCACCGGCGTCGGCGTCCTGGACCGCTCGGTGGCCATCCTGGACTGCGTGGAAAGCCACCCGATGGGCACCAGCGAACTGGCCAGGACGCTCGGCCTGACGGTGTCCACCGCGCACCGGCTGGCCGCCGCCCTCGTCGCGCACGGCCTGCTGCGGCGCGACGCGGCGGGCTGCTTCCACCTCGGCCCGCGCTTCGCGACCTCGGCGCTGGCCGAGACCGCGCGGCCGGTGCTGGAGGAATTGTGCGCGGCGGCAGGGGAATCGGTGCAGTTGTGGGTCCGGCGGGCGGACCACCGGCTGTGCATCGTGAGCGTCGAGTCGCCGGAGGAACTGCGCGCCAGCCAGCCCGTGGGCACCCTGCTCCCGTTCCCGCACGGATCGTCCGGCCAGGTGCTGCTCGGCGAGCGGAACCCGGACGGCCACGACTGGGTCGAGAGCGTCCAGGCCCGCGCCCCGGGCGTCGGCTCGGTCAGCGCTCCGGTGCGCCTGCACGGCGATACGATCGCGGCGGTGTGCCTTTCGGCGCCGACGCAACGACTCCTGCCGAGCCCCGGCCGGCGCTTCGGCGCCCAGGTCGTCGCCGCCGCGGAGCGGATCGGAGCGGCCCTCGGCGGCTAGTGCACGGCCGTCGGCTCGGTCTCCCGGTCCGGCGGCATCGCGCCCGTCACGCCGATCCGTGCCGCGTCCCGTTCGGGATGCGCGAAAACCAGCGCGGCCAGTCCCCCGACCACCATCAGCACGCCGGGGATGGCGAACGCGACGGCGAACCCGGTGCTCGCGTCGCCGGCGGCTTCGACGATCCGGCCGGTGACGTACGGCGCGGCGAGTCCGGCAAGGGTCACCAGGCCGACGGTGATGGACAGCACGGCACCGCGCTGCGCCGGCGGGCTGATCTCGGCATTGACGGTCTGGCCGATGGCGAACGTGACCGCGCCGAAGCTGAAGGCGACGGCGATGAGCACGATCCGCAGGCCCGGGTGCGCCACCGCCGGGATGAGCAGCATGGCGGTACCGGCCATCAGCAGGGCGGATGCGCCCAGGACGCTGCGGGCGACCCGGCTGGACAGGCCGCGGTGCATCATCCACTGCGTCAGGGCCCCTTGCCCGAAGGTCAGGATCGTCTTCAGCACCCAGGGCGCGGTCACGATCGCGCCGGCCGCCACCGCCCTGTAGCCCAACGCGGTTTCGGCATAGGCCGGAACCCAGGCGAGCAGCAGCGTCGACGCCCAGTAAGCGCCGAAGGCGCCCACGAATCCGGCGAGCCAAGTCCGGCTGAGCAGGATCCGGCGGTACGGCACGCGCAACTCGGCCGCAGGTTCGGTCGCCTCCGCGCCGCGTGGTTCCGCTGCATCCGCCCGGCCCTCCCGGCCGATCAACGCCCACGCCACGCACCACGCGACGCCGACGAAGAACAGCGACAGGAACGCCCACCGCCATCCGAAGTGGACGATGACCAGCGTGAGCAGCGGCGCCGCGAGCATGCCGCCCAGCCCGCCGCCACCGACGACCAGCGCACCGGGGATGCTGCGCTTCTCGTTCGGGAACCACTTGAACGCGGCGTGCAGCGCGACCGGCTGGGCCGGGCCTTCCGCCGCACCCAGGACGATCCGGCTCACCAGCAGCAGGCCGAAGCCGGCCCCGGCGGCGACCGGGAGCTGGGTGACCGCCCAGACCAAGGCGAGGGAGAACAGGATCCACTTCGCCGCGATCCGGTTGGCGAGGAATCCGATCGCGACGGCGGAGACGTTGAACAGGAAGAAGAACGAGCTCGACAGCAGGCCGTACTCGACGGGTGTCAGGTCGAGCTCGCGCATGATGGAGTTCGCGGCCAGTCCCAGCACGGCCTTGTCCGCGTAGTTGATCAGCATGAAGAACAGCAGCAGGATCATGACCGCCCAGGCGCGGCGGTCTGCGTTCGGCGACTTCATCGGCGCTCCAACGGGTTCAGGTGGCGAGCAGGGCCTTCGCGATGCCGTTCTTCTGGATTTCCGAGGAACCGGTGAGGATGCGGAACATCCGCAGCCGGCGGAACAGCCACTCCACCTCGGCGCCGCGCACCATCCCCGCCTTGCCGTGGATCTGCACCGCTTCGTCGGCGATGTGGAACGCGTTCTCCGCGACGAAGAGCTTGCACATGAATGCTTCGGTCCGGGGCTTGCTGCCCGCGTCGAGCGCGGCCAGCGCGTCGTAGGTCATGCTGCGGGCCGCGTAGTACGCCGTGGCCATGTCCGCGATCTTGTGCTGGATGGACTGCAGCGCGGCCAGGGGCGCTCCGAAAGCCCGCCGCTCGCCGACGAATTCCACGGTCAGCTGCAGCACCCGGCGGGCGTGCCCGAGCACCGTCGGGCAGTGCAGCAACCGGTTGGTCGTGACCCGGCCCAGCCCGACGCGCAGGCCGTCGCCGACCTTCCCGAGCAGCTGATCGGCGCCGACGTAGCAGTCGTCCAGGACGATGTCGCTTTCGATGTGCTGGCCGGACATCGGCGTCTCGCCGTCGACCACCGTGCACCCGGGGGCGTCGAGGTCGACCAGGAACGCGGAGTACGACTCCTCCGCTCCGGCCATCCGGGCGACCAGCACCGAGAAGTCCGCGAACGGCCCGGCCGAGGAGAAGACCTTGCGCCCGGTGATCCGCCAGCCGTCCCCGTCCGGGGTGGCGGTGGTGCGCATCGCCCGCACGTCCGAGCCCGCCCCTGATTCGGTCAACGAGAAGCAACAGGCGCGTTCGCCCCGGATGACCGGGAGCAGGTACTTCTCCAGCTGGGCGGCGGTGGCGTGCTCGAAGATGGCGCCGGCCCGCAGCGGGCCGCCCATGTCCCCGAGCACCGAGTGGTAGAGGATCCGGCCGGAGGCGCCGACCTCCTCCTTGAGCGCGGCCAGCTCGGTGTGGGACAGGCCCTGCCCGCCGTACTCCGGCGGCAGGTGGATCCCGTAGAAACCGAGCTCGCGGCAGCGCTTCCAGACCGGCTCCAGCACCTCCCTGCCGAGCCTCGTTTCCGGTGTGAGCCCGAGGGACCGCTCGTAGTCGGCGAGCTCGCCGTCGAGGTAGTCCCGCAGCCGCGCGACGAGTTCGGCCAAGCGGGGATTGTCCGCGTATTCCGGGGTGAGCGTGAACGACATCGTGCTTTCCTTCCTCAGTGGACCTTCCGGGCGCCGGTCGGCCAGTACCGGTCGCGAACCGCGCGGCGGTCGATCTTCCCGTTGCGGTTCACCGGGAGTTCGGCCACGAAGTCGACGGTCTTGGGCAGCTTGGTGCGAGCCAGCCGCTGGGCGCAGAAGTCGATGAGTTCGCCGTCGCGCACCCCCGTCCCGGGCCGGGACACCACGACGGCCTTGACGGCCTCGCCCCACTTCTCGTCCGGCACGCCGACGACGCAGGCCTCGGAGACCGCCGGGTGCTCGTAGAGCGCCGCCTCCACCTCGCTGCAGTAGACGTTGAAGCCGCCGGAAATGATCATGTCCTTCTTGCGGTCCACGATGAACAGGTAGCCATCGGCGCGCAGGTACCCGATGTCGCCGGTGTGCACCCAGCCGTCGCGGAACGTCTGCGCCGACAACTCCGGCTCGTGCCAGTACTCGCGGACGCAGTCCGGCCCGCGGACGACGACTTCCCCCAGCGCGCCGGCCGCCACGGGTGTGCCGTCTTCGTCGACCACGCGCACTTCGGTGTCGAAGACCGCGCGCCCGCAGGACGACAGCAGCTCGGGGTCCTCGGCAACGCCCCGGGCCACGTCCTCGCAGGAGAGCACGGTGACCCCGCTGGTGGTCTCGGCCTGCCCGTAGCCCTGCATGACGACCGGCCCGAACACCGCGACGGCCTCGCGCAGGCGTTGCGGCGAGACCGGCGCTCCGCCGACCCGCAGGCAGTTCATCGTGGACAGATCGGTGGCGCCGATCGACGGGTGCGAGAGCACCATGTTCAGCATGGTGGGCACGAGGAAGGTCGAGGTGATGCGCTCGGATTCGACGGCGCGCAGGAACTCCCCCGCGCCCCACTTCGGCAGCACGACGACGGTGGTGCCGCAGGCGAACGCCGCCAGCAGACCCATCCCGGTGGCGTGCGTGATGGGCCCGGCGGCGAGGTAGCGCTCCCCGCCGGGGTCGCTCCGCTCCGGCGTCATCAGCCGCTTGCGCATGTTCGCCAGCCGGTTGCCGGTCGTCTGCACGGCGGCCTTCAGCTTCCCGGTCGATCCCGAGGTGAAGTTCAGCACCGCCGGGTCGTCGGCCTCGACCTCCACCGCGACCGGCTCCGGATCCCCCTTGCCGAGCAGGGCCGCATAGCCGTCCGCATCGTCCTCGTAGTCGATCACCTCGCACGGCAGTCCCGCGCGACGCACCACGTCGCGCGCCTGCTCGGCATGGGCCCGGTCCACGAACAGCACGCGGACCGCGGCGTCGGCGAGCACGTGCTCGACCTCCCCCGCCGCCAGCCGGGCGTTGATCGGCACCCGCAGGAATCCGCCCTTGTACAAGGCCATTTCGGTTTCCACCAGCTCGGCGCAGTTCCCGGCGTAGGTGGCCACCGCCTCGCCCGGCGCGATCCCCCGCGCGAGCAGGGCCGAGGCCAGCCGGTTGGTGCGCTCCTCCAGCTCTCGGTAGGTCCACCGCCGTTCTCCGCAGGCCAGGGCCTCGCGGTCCGGCCAGAACGTGCTGCTGCGGGTGAGGTAGCAACCCAGGTTCACACCGACTCCCATTTTGTCGCCAACATGACCACTAGTAGACAGACTGTCTACTAACGTTCGGGATGTCAATGGCCGCGTATACTGCCCGCACAACGGTGAACCGAGCAGCCTCACGAAGGGTTCTTCCCGATGTCGACCGAGGATCGGCGCAGTCGCCGGACCCGCCGCCTCCTGCGCGACGCCCTGGTCGCACTCGCGCTGGAACGCGGCTACGCGAACGTGAAGGTGGAGGACATCACCGAGCGCGCCGACCTGGGGCGGGCGACCTTCTACAAGCACTACGCCGACAAGGACGCGCTGCTCAGCCAGGTGGTGTCGGACCTGCTGGAGGAATTGCACGCCCGGCTGCTCCCGCTGGTCCCGGCCTCCTCGGTCGGGTTCACCGGCAAGCCGGTGCTGGAGATGTTCCGGCACGCCCTGGAGGAACGGGACCTGTACCGGGTCATCCTCCGCGGCGAAGGCGATGGGCGCGCCTTGCGCGAGTTCATGGACGCGCGGACCGCCGCGGCCGCCATGGTCTTCCAGGCGCGCGCCGACTACCGGGGCGTGTCGCCGCGGATCGACATCGAGGTGCTCGCCCGGGCGTGGGTCGGCGAGCAGGCCGCCGTGATGCGCTGGTGGCTGGAGACCGACCCGCCGGAGCTGAGCCCGGAGGAGATCACCGGCATGCTCCACGACCTGTCCTTGCGCGGCCGCCACTGGGCGAACGGGTTCGACGGCGATCCGGCGGACAGGTAAAGCAGAACCCCCGGCATCTCCGTCCACATCGGACGATGATGCCGGGGGTTCGCGGCCGGCTCAGCGGGGCAGCTGGGACTCCAGCTGGTCCGCCAGCTCGTTCATGATCCCGGCGTAGCTGGCATAGCTCATCGGCGCGACCGCGTCCCATTCGACGAAGCGGTTCGCGGCGGCCGCCGGATGCGAGGCGAACACCGGGTTCTCCTTCATCTGCTCCGGCTTCATCGAGGCGGGCCGGGCGTCCCACAGCAGGACGTCGCCGGGATAGGCGTTGGCCTTCTCCCAGGACAGCCGCTCGAAGTAGCCGCCGCCGGCCACGTCCGGGTTCTTCGGCGTCGTGATCGGCAGGCCCAGCTCCTTGACGTAGTAGTCCAGGTCCGGGTTGCGGGCCGGGACCACCACGAAGTACTCCTCCTTGGTGCCGCCCACGGCCAGGATCGACTCGCCCTCGGCGCGCATCCGCGCCCCGATGTCGCGCAAGCGCTGGGCGGCCGCGTTGAACCGGTCCTCGTCGGCCTTCACCCGCTCCGAGTCGACATCGCCGCCGAGCGCGCGAGCCAGCTCCTTGTACTTGCGGATGGCCTCGGGCAGCGCGATCCCCGACTGCTGGACGCCGACGGTCGGCACGATCCGCTTGACCGCCTCCTCCTGGTCCTGGACCAGGTGCCAGAGGCCCTCGAACTCCGCGTACTTGCCGCTGACCAGCAGCTCCGGACCGAGAGAGGTCAGCCGCTCCATGTTCACCTCGCCATAGCCCGGCCCCGTGACGTCGGTGACCTGGCGCGGATCGATGCTCCCCGCCTCCGGCTCGGTGGAGCCGTCGTCGCGCACCAGCGGCCCGAAGGTGCCGGCCACGTTGACCCCGAAGTCCTTCAGCGCGCCGGCCGCCGAAACCTGCGCGACGACTCGCTCCGGGCGCTTGTCCGCCGTTACGGTGATCCCGCGATCATCGGTGTAGGACCAGCCGGCGCCCTCCTGGTCGTTCTGACCAGGCGAAGCGCATGCCGCCAGCGAGCCGGCGGCGACGAGCAACGCGGCAGCCGCTCGGATCTTGTGACGCAAACCAACCTCCCCATTTCCGTAAGGCTAGGCTAACCTAGCACTCGATCTCGGGAGGTTATGGATGCCAGGTACGCGGACCGCGCAGTCGACCGAGCACAAGCCCGTCTACCGGACGTTCCCGGTCGAGGTCGCGCGGGTGCAACGGCTCGGCCCGAGCTTCGTCCGGATCACCTTCACCGCCGAATGCCTGCGCTCCTTCGGCGCCGGCGGGCACGACCAGCGGATCAAGCTGGTGCTGCCGCGGCCGGGCCGCACCCTCGCGGACTTCCCGAGCGGCGCCGACTGGTACCAGCGGTGGCTGGCGATGCCCGACGAGATCCGCCCGAACCTGCGCACCTACACGGTCCGCGCCTACCGCGGCGAATCCGCCGAGCTCGACGTCGACTTCGTGCTGCACGGCGGCCCCGGCCACGGCGGCCCCGCCTCGAACTGGGCGGCGCAGGCGCGGCCCGGCGACGAGATCGGCCTGCTCGGCCCCGACCGGCCGGGCACCGGCCGCATGTGGGGCTGCGAGTGGGCGCCGCCCGCGGCGGCCGGCCACCTGGTGCTCGCCGGCGACGAGACCGCCGTGCCCGCCGTCGCCTCCATCGTCGAATCGCTCCCGCCGTGCGCTCGCGGCATCGTCTGCCTCGAAGTGCCGGAGGAGCACGACCGGCAGGACTGGAACCTGCCCGACGGCGTCGAGGTGCGCTGGTTCCCCCGATGCGCGGCGATGCCGCACGGCAAGCTGCTGGAGGAAGGCGTCGCCGCGGCCCTGAACGAGCTGCGCCCGACGTCGCGCGGCGGCGCGGCCGACCTGGACGACGTCGACGTGGACACCACGACGCTGTGGGACGTGCCCGACACGCCCACCGACGCGGCCTCCCCCAACGCCTTCTACGGCTGGCTGGCCGGCGAGGCGGGCGTGATCAAGCGGCTGCGGCGAATGCTGGTGAACGACTACGGCATTCCGAAGCAGGCGGTCGCCTTCATGGGCTATTGGCGCGAGGGCCACTGCTGACCTCCTGATCTGTCGGTGACTTCGGTTACTGTGCTGTGCGACACCAAAAGTCCAGGACAGGTAGCCGAAGGGGCGCAGTCATGGCCGCCACGACCACCATGGCCACCGACGATTTCGTCGCGCAGGCCGACCCGTACCGCCGGGAACTGCTGGCGCACTGCTACCGGATGCTCGGCTCGCTGCACGACGCCGAGGACCTGGTGCAGGAGACGTACCTGCGCGCCTGGCGCGCCTACGACCGGTTCGAGGGCCGCTCGTCGCTGCGCACCTGGCTCTACCGGATCGCCACCACCACCTGCCTGACCGCGCTGGAGAACCGGAAGCGCCGCCCGCTGCCGACCGGTCTGGGCGGCCCCACCGACGACCCCGGCGGGGAGCTGGTCGAACTCCCCGAGGTGGCGTGGCTGGAACCCATCCCCGACGGCATGGTCGCCGACGAGCACACCGATCCCGCGGCGATCGTCGGCGCGCGGGAGAGCACCCGGCTGGCGTTCATCGCCGCCCTGCAGCACCTGCCCGCCCGGCAGCGCGCGGTGCTGATCCTGCGCGACGTGCTGAAGTGGAAGGCCGCCGAGGTCGCCGACGCGCTCGGCATCAGCACGGCCGCGGCCAACAGCGTCCTGCAGCGCGCCCGGGCCCAGCTCGACCAGGTCAAGCCGTCCGAGGACGACACCCCGCAGCCGCTGACCACCGAACAGCGGCAGCTGCTGGAGCGCTACGTGGCGGCGTTCGAGGCCAAGGACATCCCGTCCATCGTGCAGATGTTCACCGACGACGCGGTCTGGGAGATGCCGCCGATCGCGACGTGGGTGCGCGGCGCGGAGCACATCGGCCGGCTGGTCGACCTCCAGTGCCCGGCCGGTCCGGGCGAGATGCGGCTGCTGCCGGCGCGGGCGAACGGCCAGGTCGCCTTCGGCGTGTACCGGCTCGGGCCCGACGGCGTGTTCCGGCCGTTCCACCTGCAGGTGCTGGACTTCGACGGCGCGAAGGTCAAGCACACCGTCGCGTTCTTCGACGTCAGCCTGTTCCCCAAGTTCGGCCTGCCCGACACCTGCGGCTAGCTCAGCGGGTGCGCGGCGAGGAACCGCAGCAGGGCGCCGGAGGATTCGGCCCGCTGCTCCTCGAAGTAGGCGTGGCGGGCACCTTCGAGGTAGAGCAGTTCGGCACCGGCGATGCGTTCGGCGAGGATCGCGGCGTTCTCCGCCGGGCTGAAGATGTCGTCGGTGCCGTGCAGCACCAGCGTCGGCGCCGTCACCCGGGCCAGCTCCGCCCAGCTGTCGTGGCCGTTGCTGGCCCGGAGGTGCCCGCGCCGGGCGTGGTGGGGCATCGGGCCGCCGAGCGTGACGTACGGGCCGGGGTGGGTCCGCACCCATTCCGGCGTGTACATCAGGTCGATCAGGGCTTGCCGCGCCGCATCCGCCGACGGCTGCGCGAGGGACCGGGTCACCTCGGCGTCGGCGCGCAGCCCGCGGGTGCCACCGACCGAGGTGCAGCCCAGCACCAGCGCACCGACCCGGTCCGGGTGGTCGATCGCCACCCACTGCGCCACCTTGCCGCCCATCGAGGTGCCGTAGACGTGGGCTCGCGCCAGGCCCAGGTCGTCGAGGACGGCGATCACGTCGCCCGCGAAACGGCGGACGCCGTACTCCGCGTCGGCGGGCTTGTCGCTCTGCCCGGTGCCGAGGTAGTCCAGCACGATCGTCCGGTAACCGTCCTCGAAATCGGCGTGCACGTTGTCCCACCAGTGGTGGGTGTTCGCCTGCCCGCTCAGCAGCACCAGCGGTTCGCCGGAACCCCGGACCTGGTAGTAGATCTTGGCTTGGTCAGCTGTCGTCGCGAACGGCACGCGAACATCCTAGAGTGGCCGGCGGAGACGTCTGGGCGCCTGGTGGCCCCCTCGGCCTTCAAAGCCGGTGGCACCGAGCATCTCGGTGCGGCGGGTTCGATTCCCGTCCGTCTCCGCCAGTGAACCCGCCGTCGACGTGCTGCAATGGGGACATGTCCGGGAGCGCGACGATTCGTCTGACCCAGTACGCGCACGGCGGCGGCTGCGCCTGCAAGATCCCGCCCGGCGAACTGGAGTCGGTCGTCGGCGGCCTGGCGCCCGCCGTCGAGCGGCCGAACGCAGAGCTGATCGTCGGCCTGGACACCGGCGACGACGCCGCCGTGGTGCGCGCCGACGGCGGGCCGGCGATCGTGGCCACCACGGACTTCTTCACGCCCGTCGTGGACGATCCCTACGACTGGGGCCGCATCGCCGCCACGAACGCGCTGTC
The DNA here is from genome assembly GCF_056431645.1 of Saccharopolyspora sp. NPDC045839. NCBI lineage: Bacteria > Bacillati > Actinomycetota > Actinomycetes > Pseudonocardiales > Pseudonocardiaceae > Saccharopolyspora > Saccharopolyspora sp. NPDC045839. The sequence continues at coordinate 118,429 of NZ_JBWKKH010000002.1, read as the reverse complement.
CGACGTCTATGCGATGGGCGGGACGCCGATCGTCGCGGTCAACCTGCTCGGCTGGCCGCGCGACGTCCTGCCGTTCGAGCTGGCCGCAGAGGTGCTGCGCGGCGGTTGCGACGCCGCCGGGGCGGCGGGCTGCCACGTCGGCGGCGGGCACAGCGTCGACGATCCCGAGCCGAAGTACGGTCTGGCGGTCACCGGCCTGGTCGAGCCGGATCGGTTGCTGCGCAACGACACCGCGCGTCCCGGCCTGCCGCTGTCGCTGACGAAACCACTGGGCATCGGCGTCCTCAACACCCGGCACAAGAGCACCGGCGAACGCTTCGAGCAGGCGATCGACGCGATGACGACGCTGAACCGCGATGCCGCCGCCGCGGCGGCGCGGGCGGGGGCGGTGTGCGCGACCGACGTCACCGGATTCGGCTTGCTGGGCCACCTGTTCAAGACGATGCGCGCCTCCGGCACCGCCGCCGAGATCGACGTGGCCGCCGTGCCCTACCTCGACGGCGCGCGGGATGCGGTGCGGGCCGGGTTCGTCAGCGGCGGCACCCGCCGGAACCTCGACTGGGTCCGGCCGCACCTCGATCCTGGTTCGGCGCCGGCAGAAGACCTGCTGCTGCTCGCCGACGCGCAGACCTCCGGCGGGCTGCTCGTGGTCGGCGAGGTGCCCGGCGCGGCGGTGATCGGCCGGGTGGTCCCCGCGCGCGCCGCGACGATTTCGCTGCGCTGAAACGCATCCGCCCACATCGTGGGCGGCCGCGATGATCCATTGACGCTTCCTCGGCACGCTTCTAGCGTTCTAGGCATGGCTCAGTCGGTGCAGTTGGTCACCAGGGACCACGTCGACCTCCTCCGGGTGAGCTCCGCCGCCTGTCCGCGGCGCTGAGCGCCCGCACTCCCGCGCTTCTCCCGGCATCGTTCGCCGGTCCCATTCGCCGCTTCCCCCGGCGCCGTTCCCGCGCGCCTCCGGCGCGCGCCTCCTCTTCAATCCGCTGTGGAGTCAACTCCGCCCGGCAGCAAGGACCTGCAGATGGCACCACGACCGAACCTGCACCTCGCGGTGGCGCTGGACGGCGCCGGCTGGCATCCCGCCGCGTGGCGGGAGGAATCCGCCCGCCCCGCCGAGCTCTTCACCGCCGACTACTGGGTCGACGTCGTGCGGGAAGCGGAGCGCGGACTGCTCGACCTCGTCACGATCGAGGACTCGCTCGGCCCGCAAACCACCCTCGACGAGGGCCCGGACGACCGGACCGACCAGGTGCGCGGCCGGCTCGACGCCGGTCTGATCGCCGCCCGCGTCGCGCCTCGCACCACGCACATCGGCCTGGTGCCCAGCGCGGTCGTCACCCACACCGAGCCGTTCCACATCTCCAAGGCGGTCGCCAGCCTGGACTACATCAGCGCCGGCCGCGCGGGCTGGCAGGCGCAGGTTTCGGGGCGCCGCAGCGAGGCCGCGCACTTCGGCCGTCGCGAGGTCGACCTCGTGGAGCTGTTCGACGAGGCCGCGGACCACGTCGAGGTGGTCCGCCGGCTGTGGGACAGCTGGGAGGACGACGCGGAGATCCGCGACGTCGCGACCGGCCGGTTCATCGACCGCGACAAGCTGCACTACATCGACTTCGCCGGGAAGTGGTTCCACGTCAAGGGACCGTCGATCACGCCCCGGCCGCCGCAGGGCCAGCCGCTGGTGACGGCGCTCGCGACGGAGGCGGCCGCGCACCGGTTCGCCGCCCGCGCCGCGGACATCGCCTTCACCACCCCGCACGACGCGGAGCAGGCGCGGATCATCGTCGAGCGGATCCGCGCCGAACAGCTCGACGCCGGGCGGGAGCACGACGCCCTGCACGTCTTCGGCGACCTGGTCGTGTTCCTCGGCGAACGCGCGGCCGAGCGCAAGGCGCGGCTGGACGAGCAGGACGGTTCGGTGTCCACATCGGACGCACCGGTGTTCGCCGGCACCGCGGCCGGACTCGCCGACCGGCTGCTCGCCTGGCGCGAGGCGGGGCTTTCCGGATTCCGGCTGCGGCCCGGTGCCATCCCGCACGACCTGACCGCGATCACCCGGGACCTCGTCCCGGAACTGCAGCGCCGCGGGGCGTTCCGCACCGCGTACGAGGCCGACACGCTGCGCGGCCTGTTCGGCCTGACCCGGCCCGCCAGCCGCTACGCCACCGCCGGAGGACACCAGTGAGCAAGCAGATTCACCTGGCAGCGCACTTCCCGGGCGTGAACAACACGACGGTGTGGAGCGATCCGGCTTCGCTGAGCCAGATCGAGTTCTCCTCGTTCACGCACCTGGCGCGCACCGCCGAGCGCGGGAAGTTCGACTTCCTGTTCCTCGCCGAAGGGCTGCGGCTGCGCGAGCACGCCGGGAAGATCTACGACCTGGACGTGGTGGGCCGCCCGGACACCTTCACGGTGCTGGCCGGGCTGGCCGCCGTCACCGAACACCTCGGGCTGGCGGGCACGATCAACTCGACGTTCAACGAGCCCTACGAGGTGGCCCGGCAGTTCGCCAGCCTCGACCACCTCTCCGGCGGCCGGGCGGCCTGGAACGTCGTCACGTCGTGGGATGCGTTCACCGGCGAGAACTTCCGGCGCGGCGGCTTCCTGCCGGAGGACCAGCGCTACGAACGCGCCGAGCGGTTCCTGCGCACCGCGTGGGAGCTCTTCGACTCGTGGCACGGCGACGAGATCGTCGCCGACAAGGAATCCGGGACCTTCCTCGACGACCCGCTGGCCGGTTCCTTCGCGCACCGCGACGCGCACTTCGACATCGCGGGCCGCTTCAACGTGCCGCGCAGCCCGCAGGGCCGGCCGGTCATCTTCCAGGCCGGCGATTCCGACGCGGGCCGCGAGTTCGCCGCCTCGGCCTCCGACGCGATCTTCACCGGTCACGGAACCCTGGAGGCGGGCAAGGCGTTCTACGCGGACGTCAAGGGCAGGCTCGCCCGGCACGGCCGGTCCCGCGACGAGCTCCTGGTGTTCCCGGCGACGACCGTCGTGCTCGGCGACACCGACGCGGAGGCCCACGAACGCGCCGCGCACATCCGGCGTCAGCAGGTCAGCGGGCAGACCGCCATCCGGTTCCTGGAACAGCTCTGGAACACCGACCTCAGCGACTTGGACCCGGACGGACCGCTGCCGGAGTCCGACCCGGCGACCGGCACCGACACGATCACCAAGGGCCGGGCCAGCACCCGCCGGCACCGCGACCCGATCGCCATCGCCCGGCAGTGGCGCGAGCTGGCGGAGGCCAAGCACCTGTCGGTCCGCGAGCTGATCATCGAGGTCACCGCGCGGCAGTCGTTCATCGGCACGGCGACGAGCGTGGCCGAGGCGATGAACCGGTCCGTGCAGGAGGAGGCGTCGGACGGCTTCATCCTCGTCCCGCACCTCACGCCCGGCGGCCTGGACGAGTTCGTCGACACCGTGGTGCCGCTGCTGCAGGAACGCGGCGTGTACCGCACCGAGTACCCGGGTGCCACGCTGCGCGAGAACCTCGGGCTGCCGCCGCTGGAAAACCCCCGGCAGAGCGCGAAAGCCGCATCATGACCGAGCCGTCCCGGAGGTCGCCGGTGTCCACTCCCCTCTCCGTCCTCGACCTGTCCCCCATCGTGTCCGGGCAGTGTCCGGCGGACGCCCTGCACAACACCATCGACCTCGCGAAGCGCACCGAACACCTCGGCTACCGGCGCTACTGGGTCGCCGAGCACCACCTCACGCCCGGCGTCGCCTCGGCGGCGCCGGCGGTGCTGATCGCGCTGATCGCGGGCGCGACCAACCGCATCCGGGTGGGTTCGGCGGCGGTGCTGCTGGGTCACCACGCCCCACTGGTGATCGCCGAGCAGTTCGGCACGGTCGCACAACTGCATCCGGCCCGCGTCGACCTCGGCCTGGGCCGCTCGGGGCTGGTGCGCGGCCGGGACTTCGTGCGCCGGTTCGCCGATCCGGCCGACGGCCCGGCGCCCGCGGGGAAGGTGGTCGACGGCCTGCTGATCCCGCCCAAGCCGCGGGCGCTGGCCAAGTCGAAGCGGTTCCTGGCCCGCATCGAGGAGCAGCAGCGGCTGCTCAGCACCCGCGATCCGGCGGAAGCACCGCTGGACTACCGCACCCAGGTCGAGCACGTCCTGCAGTTCATCGGCGGCGACTTCCGGTCCTCCAGTGGCGAACCGGTGCACGCCGTGCCCGTCGAAGGTGCCGATCTCGACGTCTGGGTCCTCGGCTCCAGCGCCGGCGAGAGTTCGGCCGCGGCGGGGTCGCTGGGCCTGCCGTTCGCGGCGAACTACCACGTCAGTCCGTCCACGGTGCTGGAGGCGGTCGCGTCCTACCGGGACGGTTTCGCGGCCTCCGCGAAGCTGGCCCGGCCCTACGTGGTGGTGTCGGCGGACGTGGTGGTCGCCGACACCGACGAACGGGCCCGGGAACTCGCCGACCCGTACGGGCCGTGGGTGCACAGCATCCGCACCGGGGAGGGCGCGATCCCGTTCCCCAGCCCGGCCGAAGCCGCCGAGTTCCGCTGGACCGACCAGGCTCGGGAGATCGTCGCCGACCGGGTGGACACGCAGATCGTCGGCGAGCCGGAGGCGGTGGCGCGCAAGCTGGCGACGCTGCGCGACGCCACCGGCGCCGACGAGCTCGTGATCACCACGGTCACGCACGACCACGCCGACCGGGTCCGTTCCTACGAGCTGCTCGCGAAGGCCTGGCAGGCGGCCTAGCCGCGGCCGATGAACGGCATCGCGGTGGCGGTGACGGTCAGGAACTGCACGTTGGCGTTCAGCGGCAGGCCCGCCATGTAGAGCACGGCGTCGGCCACGTGCCGGGCATCGAAGGTCGGTTCGGGGCGCACCGAGCCGTCCGCCTGCACCGCGCCGGTGGCGATGCCCGCGGTCATCTCGGTGGCGGCGTTGCCGATGTCGATCTGCCCGCAGGCGATGCCGTAGGGCCGGCCGTCGAGCGAGATCGACTTGGTCAGGCCGGTGATGGCGTGCTTGGTGGCGGTGTAGGCGACGCTGCGCGGCCGCGGGCTGTGCGCGGAGATCGAGCCGTTGTTGATGATCCGGCCGCCCTGCGGGTCCTGCTCCCGCATGACGCGGAAGGCGTGGTGCGCGCACAGGAACGAGCCGGTCAGGTTGGCCTGCACGACGTCCTGCCAGTCCGAATAGGACAGTTCGCCGACCGAACCGGCGGCGCCGAAGGTGCCCGCGTTGTTGACCAGCAGGTCCACCCGGCCCCAGGCGTCGCGGACGCCGTCGAACAACGCGGCGACCGACTCCGGGTCGCCGACGTCGGTCGGCACCACGAGGGCGGCGTCCGAGCCCTGCGCGGTCTCCCGCAGCGGCTCGGGCCGCCGCCCGGCCAGCGCGACCCGGTAGCCCGCGCCGAGCAGCGCCCGCGCGATCTCCCGCCCCACGCCCGATCCGGCCCCGGTCACCACCGCGACTCGCATGTCGCTCATCAGCCCTCCCATCGGTCATTGCCAGCGGGCTCATTGATACCCCACTGCCTCGCACGGGTACCCCAGCGCCATGAGCATGCGTCCACGAAGCGTGCGAGCGGCGCTGTGCGGCCCGGCGTTGCTCGCGGCGCTCGCCGCACCGGCGGGCTGCGCCGAAGCACCGACGAACTTCCCGGTCGCGCCTGTGCAGGTGCAGAGCGGGGAGGTCACGGTGCGCGGTGTCGTGCGCAGCGGGGTCGAGCAGGGATGCCTGGTCCTCGCCACCGCAGACCGGGAGTACCTGCTGGTGCATCCGCCGTCGACGTTGCGTCCGGGCGTGACCGCCGTGGTCCGCGGCAGGATCGAGCCGGGCATGGTCACGACCTGCATGCAGGGCACGCCGCTGGTGGTCTCGGAGGCGCACACCGGGTGAGCCGGCATCAACGGATGCCCTTGACCTCCTTCCCGTGCAGGGCGAGCGCGTAGATGATGATCAGGTCCAGCACGATGACGATGCTGGACCAGACCGGGGAACCGAGGAAGAACGCGACGTTGGTGAGCAGGCTCAACACCGCGAAGGCGATCGCGACCACGCGCGCCCACATCCAACCGGACATCACCCCGACGCCGGCGGCGGCGAGGACGACGCCGAGCACGACGTAGGCCCCGCCGACGTGGACGAGCGCGGGCGTGCCGACCGGTGTGGCGAGGCTGTTCCCGGAGCGCGTGAAAGCCGCGATGCCGTAGATCACCTGAACGACGCCGACGATCAGCAGGACGACGCCGGCGAAGATAACCCACCCCAGCCACCGGGTGGGAAAGCCGCGATGCGGCACGTTGTGGGACGTCATGGTCCGGCTCCCTCCGCGAACTCCATCGCCAAAGGGTTGCGACGCGCCCCGAGACGATCCAGGGCCGAACTACCTCTAATCCGGCGTACCCACCACCGCGTCCGCCCAGACGGTGGAGGGGCGCGGGGTGTCGATGCGGTAGTCGGTGGCGCGCGCCTCGAACAGCCGGACGCCCAGGTCGAAGGCCTTGCCGAGCGGATCGCCCGGATCCCGGGCGACTTCGCCGCGCGAGTTGCCGAAGCCCTGCACGACGCCGACGAAGTCGTGGTGGAGGTAGCGCGCGAGCTCCTGCAGGTGCGCGGTGACGCCCACCAGCGAGCCGGGGTAGGTCTCCTCCGAGCTGACCACGGCGGCCAGCCGCTTGTTCACCAGCCGCCGCTTGACGTGCTCGTGCTCCGGATAGCCGGCGGCCTCATAGCAGAAGATCCGGTCGATGAAGAGCTTCAGCTGCCCGGAGATGCCGTACCAGTAGAGGGGCGTGGCGAGCACGAGCGCATCGGCGGGGAGGACCTTGCCCACCAGGAGGTCCTCGTAGTCGTCATCGATGGAGCAGCGCCCGGCGGCGTTGCGGCACACCCGGCAGTCGCGCAGCGGTGCCGAGACCACGTCGGAGAGGTCGACGATCTCGACGTCGTGGCCGGCCTGCGCGGCCCCGGCGAGCACCGATTCGGCGAGCATTCGGGAATTTCCGTCCTTGCGCGGACTGGAGCTCAAGGCAAGAACTTTCACCGGGAAAGACACCCCCGTTGATCGCGGCGTATGTGCAGCTCAATCCTCACCAGGAACAACCATGAAGACAAGCAGGACATCAAGGCCAGTACTGGTAAGATTTTGTGCATGTTCGACCCGGCCCGGCTGCGCCTCCTGGTCGCCCTCCACGAACAAGGAACGTTGCACGCAGCAGCGGCCGCACTGCACGTTTCACCGTCCGCCGCCTCACAACAGCTGGCGACCCTCACGAAGGAAGCGGGGACACCGCTGACGGAGGTGGACGGCCGCCGCCTGCGCTTCACCGAAGCCGGCCGCGTCCTGGTGGACCACGCATACGCGCTGCTCGCCAACCTGGAACGCGCGTTCGGCGACGTGCAGGCGGCGACCCGGGGAGACCTGGGGCAGCTCTGCGTAGGCGGTGTCCCGTCGCTGATCCCGACGGTGCTGATCCCGGCGGCGCAGGCCATCCGCGAACAACACCCGAGACTGCGGGTAGGCATCCACGAGATCGCGGTGCCGGACTGCCTGGACCAGCTCTGCAGCGGCGACCTGGACGTGATCGTCTCGGTGACGGCGGACGTGGCACTACCCGACGACGACCCGAGGTGCACCCGCATCGAACTCGGCACCGACGACTGCCACCTCGTGGTCCCGGCAACCCACCCGATCGCCGACCACGAAGCGGTCGACCTGAAGCGGCTGGCCGACGAGGACTGGATCAGCACGGCGGCGGGAGACGCCTGCGACCAACTGCTGCACTCGACGTGCGCAGCAGCAGGCTTCCGACCCAGCATCCGGCACCGGGCCAGCGACTGGGCCGCGATCGCCGCCCTGGTCGAAGCGGGACTGGGCATCGCCCTCGTACCAAGCCACGCCCGCCTACCGACCACGGCGGCGCTGACCACGATCGACATCGAGGGCGGCCCGGTACAACGGCGAATCCACGCAACGATCCGCCGAGGAACCGATACCCGGCCAGCGGTGGCCCACTACCTCACAACCCTGAAGACGGCCGTCGCCCAGCACTGCGCATCCGGATAGCGACGAACGACCGCTAGAGGCCGCGCCCAAACGATCAGAGGGCGTCACGATTCGCCCGCCGGGTCCCGTGGTGTGGGGATGAGGTCCCGGAGGTACTCGCGGTGCTGCGAGGGCAGTGCTCTGCCGCCTGGTCTGGGTGTTCGCCCGGGGTCCACTGTGGGCGGTGGGATGAACTCGGGCCGCCCATTACGCATGGCGATGTCCCAGCGTTGGTTGTGGAGGGTGCGGTGGTGGTGTGCGCAGAGCATGACCATGTTGTTCAGGTCGGTGGCGCCGCCGTCGACCCAATGCTGAATGTGGTGCGCTTCCGGTGTCCCCGGTGGGCGGTCACACCCAGGGAACGCACACACACCATCACGCCGGAGTAATGCGGTGCGGATGTGGGTGGGCGCGGTTCGTTTAGCTCTGCCGACGTCGAGTGGGAGGCTGTCGCCGTCGAGGATGATGGGCAGGATTTCGGCGTCGCAGGCGATGCGGCGTGCGTTCTGCGCCGTGATGGCGCGTTCGGTGTTGAGGGTGCCGGGCATACAGTCCTCGCCGATGACCTCCAAGCCGCGCTTCAAGTCGTCGAAGTCGATAGCGATCGTCATCTGCGGTCGCTGCCCACCGGTACGAGGCATTCCATCATGGTCCAGCGCCAAATCCAGCAATGCCGCGAACCCATCGGCGTTCCGCTGCCCCGCAGTGCGGGGATCTTTCTCTCCATCGACCTCAGGGTGGGGTGCGGCGAGGGGCTCGATCAACGCGGCGAACTTCGCACCCGTCTCCCGGTCCAGCTTCGCCTTGATGACGGTCATGCCGTCCCGGGTGGTCGCGTAGTGCAACTCGCGTGCGTCGTGCTGGGCTTCCTCATCGCGGAACGCACCGTCCTGGTCGAGGAGGCAGCGGATGCGTTCGGCAAGTTTCTCCAACTCCCTCGGCGACATCGTCCGCGCATACCCAGCGAGCGTTGATTCGACTTCGGCGACTTGGTGGCAGCGGGCGTAGTCGGGTAGGCGTCGGATTCCGTTGACGATGACGCGCGCGTGGTCCAGCCCGATCGCACCCTCAGCCAGTGCTTGAGCCGTATCGGGCAGATCAGGAGGCATCGTCTCGCCGTGGAAGGTTTGCCGGTCTTCGACGTTGCGGGCGACTGTGACGCGGGTTTTCGCGTCACGCGGGTCGATATTGAGAAGCCCCTGCAGCCAGACTTGCAGCGATCGGGCGGTGGTGTCGGCGTGGATGTCTCGGTGGTCGGCTTCAGCGATGTACTGCAGCTGCTCCCACATCAGTACCCGCATTTCCTTCTCCAGCTCTTGGATGCGGGTGGCGAGTTCGGTGTCGGTGCACGACACCGCCGACCACGGGCCAGCAAGGCCCCCGGTCGCATCATGAGCATTCAGTAGCGGTGTCATGCCACAATTGTCCCGCACTCGAACACGCGTTCGCACTGTTTTTATGGTCGCTTGATCAGGTGAAACACCCCACCAAAGACGGCGAAAATCGAGTCGTGTCAAGGGAAACGGTCACGACACGCCGAAGGCGACCCGCATCCAAGACCAAACCACCGCGCCCCTACCGGTCGTGCGCGCCGCGTCCGGCGACCAGGGGTCGATTTCCCGCGAAATCACGCCATCCCCGCAACGGCCCGACCCTGACAACGGATCACCCCGAAACCAAACCCCACCAGCCCCGGCCGACCCGAAACCCGCCACCCCGCAACGCAAGCCGCCAACGAGCCGGCCCACCCCGGGCCATCCCCGCGATACAAAGCCGCCCAGGTGCTGCGGGCCGGATGTCAAGCCTGAAACCCCGAAGGGGCGGCCGCGAGGCCGGGCTTGACCTCCGGCACGCAGCACCCACAATCCACCCATCGCGGGGATGGCCCCAAAACACACCAAACCCCTAAAAGCCCCAACCCCGCCCAACCCAAACCAAAACCCCAAAACCCCTACCCCGCCAGAACCTCCACCCCGAACCCGGCAATCTCCACCCGACCCCCGGCAACGGAAACCGAAACGCTCCCAGCGTTGTGGTTGAGCAGGAAAACCCGCCCGCCCCGCCGAACGGCCTGCACCCCTTCCGGCAGCCCGGCCACCACGGGCGAAACCCCGCTGTCCCGCACAACCCGATCAAGCACGGCCCGCATCCCCTCGCCCGCCAGCCGGGTCCCGAGGTACCAGGCCACGCCGTCCCCGAAGGCGTTCCGGGTCAAAGCGGCCCCACCGGCCAACCCACCCTCGGTGAACCGCCCGACCACCTCGGCCCCGTCCACCACGACATCCTCGGACCACAGAACCCCGCGCTCGGCGGAGCCCAGCACGGAGACCCCGATGGACTCCCCGTCCGCCAACGGCCAGAACTCGGCCACGCGCGCGCCGAGGACCTCCCGCAACGGCCCCAGGTACCCGCCCAGGTGGACCTGGTCGGATTCGTCGACGATGCCGGAGAAGAACGACACCAGCAGGTGCCCGCCCCGCCGGACGTGCTCGGTCAGGTTCGCCGCGGTTTCGGCCCTGGTGAGGTACAGGTTCGGCACCACGACCAGCCGGTAGCCGGACAGGTCCGAGTCCGGGTGCACGACGTCGCAGCCGATGTTCGCGTCGAACAGCGGCGAGTAGTGCGCCAGGAGCGCGTCGAGCTGGTCCAGCGTGGCCGGGTGCGAGTTCAGCTCCAAGGCCCACCAGCTCTCCCAGTCCAGCACCAGCGCCACGTCGTTGCCGGGACGGGTGTCGACGAGCGGGCCGGTTTCCGCGAGTTCCGCGCCGAGTCCGGCCACTTCGCGGAAGGTCCGGCTGTCCGGCCCGGTGTGCGGCACCATCGCGGAGTGGAACTTCTCGGCGCCGCCCTTGGACTGCCGCCACTGGAAGAACATCACGGCGTCGGCGCCCTGGGCAACGGCCTGCCAGCTCCACAGGCGCATCTGGCCCGGCTGCTTGACGCCATTGCGCTCACGCCAGTTCACCGCGCTCGGTGCCTGTTCCATCAGCAGCCACGGCTGGCCGCCGCGCAGCGACCGGATGACGTCGTAGGACAGCGCGGCGAGCACGTGCGCCCGCGGGTCGTGCGGGTCCGGGTAGGAGTCGTAGCTGACGACGTCCACTTCGGACGCCCAGCGGTGCAGGTCGAGGGTTTTCGCCAGCGGCACGTGGTTCGTGGTCACCGGCACGCCGGGTGTCGCCGCCCGCAGCACGGCCTTCTCCATGCGCAGCAGGTCGAGCATCGTGTCCGAGGAGAACCGGGCGAAGTCGAGCTGCTGGGTGGGGTTGGCGAAGGTGGGTGCGGTGCGCGGCGGCAGCACTTCGCCGAAGTCGTCGTAGCGCTGCGACCAGAACTTCGTCGACCACGCGTCGTTGAGCTCGGCGATGCCTCCGTAGCGCTCGCGCAGCCATTCCCGGAACGCCGCCGCGGAGCTGTCGCAGTAGCAGGCGCGGACGTGGCACCCGTACTCGTTGCCGATGTGCCACAGCGCGAGCGCGGGGTGGTCCGCGTAGCGCTCGGCGATCCGGGTCACCAGCCGCGTGGCGTGCTCCCGGTAGACGGGGCTGGACGGGCAGTACGCCTGCCGCGCCCCGGGCCACAGGACCGTGCCGTCGGCGCGCCGCGGCAGGGTTTCCGGGTGCAGCTTCGCCAGCCACGGCGGCGGTGACGCCGTCATGGTGGCGACCGCGGCGGAGATCCCGGCATCGGCGAGATTGTCCAGCACGCGGTCGAACCAGCCGAAGTCGAACTCGCCGGGCCGGGGTTCCACCAGTGCCCAGCCGAAGATCCCGACGCTGACCAGCGACACCCCGGCCTGCTTCATCAGCCTCATGTCCTCGGCCCACACCTCTTCGGGCCACTGCTCCGGGTTGTAGTCCCCGCCGTAGGCGATGCGGCCCAGCCTCTCCGGCAGGCGGCGCAGGTTCTCGGTCACGACTTGACGCTCCCTTCGGCGGGTTCGGTCAGGCTTGGAGCAGGCCGGCCTCGACCAGGTGTCGGCGGACCGCGGCTCGTTCGGCGTCGTCGAGCGCCACCATCGGCACGCTGGTCGTGCCGTGCTCGATCACGCCCAGCTGCACCAGCGCTTCCTTGAACGCGCCGATCGCCGACGAGTACCGGCTCATCGGGCGGGCGCCGACGCCGATCACGCGGAAGAGCCGCCGCAGCCGCGCCTGCTCGGTCGCAGCCTGCTGCCACTGCCCCGCGGCCGCGGCGTCGAAGAGCCGGACGTAGCCGCGCGGGTCGGCGTTGCCGAGGCCGGGCACCAGGCCGTGCGCGCCGAGCTGCAGGCTGGTGTCGGCCATCGTCTCGGAGCCGCTGAACACCAGGAAGTCCCGGTCCGGCAGGGTTTCCAGCACGGTGCGCAGGCCGTCGAGGTCGCCGCTGGAGTCCTTCAGGCCGCAGAGCGTGCCGTCCGCCGCGAGCTCGACGACCGTTTCCGGGGCGAGCTTGGTGTGCACCGAGACGGGGATGTCGTAGGCGAGCAGCGGCAGGTCGACGGCGGCGCGGATCTGGCGGAAGTGCGTCAGGATCTCGGCCGGATGGGTCGGGACGTAGAACGGCGCCGTGGCCACCAGCGCGGAGGCGCCGTGCCGCAGCGCGGCCCGCGCGTGTTCGACGACCCGCGGAGTGGCGGTGTCGATGACGCCCGCGAGCACCGGCACGGAGCCGGCCGCCACCCCGGCGACGACTTCCAGCACGCGGTACCGCGCCGCGTCCGGCAGGTAGCCGGCCTCGCCGGTCGAGCCCGTGACGAACAGCCCGTGGACCCCGGCTTCGAGCAGGTGGCCGGTGAGCTTCTCCAGCGACGGCACGTCGACTTCGCGGTCCGGGGTCAGCGGTGTGCACAGCGGCGGGATCACTCCGCCGGCCAGCTCGGCCATACCACTCCTCTGTTGCCCATCATGAAGACGTAGGACGTAGGATGTCCAGACGCTATCGGCTCGGACCGCCCCTGACAAGTGCCGGTGCGCCCGGCTGCCGGTGACGGGCCGGCGCAGTACGCTCATATCCGCGCAGTGTCGTTTCGCCCAGCCGATCGGCGGGAGTTCGCGGAATCGACGCCCGTCGGTGGCTCGCAGCGCGGTGCCGGGAGCCGACATGAGCAGGTTGACGCAACCCACCAAGCCCGAGAGCAAGCTGTTCCGGAAGATCCGCCACCAGGCGAACGAGGCGGACCTGCGGTTCCGCCTGGCGCCGGGGATGCGGCGCCAGATCAGCAAGGTCTTCCCGTCGAACTGGTCGTTCCTGCTCGGTGAGCTCGCGCTGTACAGCTTCGTCATCCTGGTGCTCACCGGCACCTACCTCGCGTGGTTCTTCGACCCGTCGATGACCGAGGTGACCTACAACGGCGTCTACCAGAACCTGCGTGGGGTGTCGATGTCCCGCGCGTTCGAGAGCACGCTGGACATCTCCTTCGAGGTCCGCGGCGGACTGTTCGCGCGCCAGCTGCACCACTGGGCCGCGCTGGTGTTCATGGCCGCGATCGTGGTCCACATGTTCCGGATCTTCTTCACCGGCGCGTTCCGCCGGCCGCGCGAGGTGAACTGGACCATCGGCATCCTGCTGTTCTTCCTGGGCATGTTCGAGGGCTTCATCGGCTACTCGCTGCCCGACGACCTGCTCTCCGGAACGGGAATGCGGATCGCCTCCGGCATCGTGCTCTCGGTCCCGGTCATCGGCACCTGGCTGCAGTGGATCCTCTTCGGCGGGGAATTCCCCGGCACCGAGATCATCCCGCGGTTCTACATTCTCCACGTCTTCCTGCTACCGGGCCTCATCGTCGGCCTGGTCGCGGTGCACCTGGCGATCGTCTGGTACCAGAAGCACACCCAGTACCCCGGCCCGAAGCGCACCGAGTCCAATGTGGAGGGCGTGCGGATCATGCCGGTGTTCGCGGTGAAGAGCACCGGGCTGTTCCTGATCATCACCGGCGTGCTGGCGATCATGAGCGGCATCTTCCAGATCAACGCGGTCTGGAACTTCGGCCCGTACGTGGCGTCGATGATCTCGGCGGCCTCCCAGCCGGACTGGTACATGATCTGGACCGACGGGATGGGCCGGCTGTGGCCGCCGTGGGAGGTCTACCTCGGGCCCTACACCATTCCGGCGGTGTTCTTCCCGCTCGTCATCGGGCTCGGCCTGGTGTTCACCGTGGCGATCATCTACCCGTTCCTGGAACGCAAGCTCAGCGGCGACACCGCCCACCACAACCTGCTGCAACGGCCGCGCGACGCGCCGGTGCGCACCGCGCTGGGCGTCATGGCCATCACGTTCTTCGTGGTGGTGCTGCTGTCCGGGGTCAACGACGTCATCGCCTTCGTGTTCGGGTTGTCGCTGAACATGACGACCTGGGCGGGCCGGATCGGCGTGCTGATCGCGCCGCCGATCGCCTACTACGTCACCTACCGGATCTGCCTGGGCCTGCAGCGCACCGACCGGGACGTGCTGGAGCACGGCGTGGAGACCGGCATCATCAAGCGCCTGCCGCACGGCGAGTTCATCGAGGTGCACCAGCCGCTGGGCCCGGTCGACGAGCACGGGCACCCGGTGCCGCTGCCCTACCAGGGCACCCCGGTGCCGAAGAAGATGAACCAGCTCGGCGCCGCCGGGCGGTCGGTGCCCGGCAGCCTGCTGGTGCCCGATCCGCGCGAGGAGACCGAGGCCCTCGACGCCGCCCGCCGCGCCGAGGCGGAGCGGGAACGCCCCGCCGGGGAGGCCGAGGCCGAGGTCGAGGTCCCGTCCGGTCGCCCGCAGGCGCCCGAGCGGTGATCGCCACGGCGCGGGTGCCGTAGGGTGCCGCGGGTGTCCAATCGGGAACTGATCGTGCTGGGCACGGCGAGCCAGGCGCCGACGCGGTCCCGCAACCACAACGGCTACCTGCTGCGCTGGGACGGCACCGGGCTGCTGTTCGACCCCGGCGAGGGGACGCAGCGGCAGATGATCCACGCGCGGGTCAGCGCGCACGACATCGACCGGATCTGCCTGACCCACTTCCACGGGGATCACTGCCTCGGGGTGCCGGGCGTCGTCCAGCGGCTGTCGCTGGACCGGGTCCGGCGGCCGGTGCACGCGCACTACCCGGCGAGCGGGGCCGGCTTCTTCCGCAACCTGCGCTACGCCTCGGCGTTCGACGAGGTGGTCGACCTGCAGGAGCGGCCGGTCGAGCGGGAGGGCGTGATCGCCACCGGCCCGTTCGGCGCGCTGGAGGCGGTGCGGCTGGACCACCGGATCGAGACGTTCGGGTACCGGCTGGTGGAGCCGGACGGCCTGCGCATGGTGCCGGAGCTGCTGGCCCGGCACGGGGTGCGCGGGGCCGCCGTCGGGCAGCTCCAGCGCGAGCAGGTGCTGCGCACCGGGACCGGTCAGGTGACGTTGGAGCAGGTCAGCGAGCCGCGACCGGGACAGCGGTTCGGGTTCGTGATGGACACCCGGCTCTGCGACGGCGTGTTCGCCATCGCCGAGGGCGCCGACCTGCTGGCGATCGAGTCGACCTTCCTGGACGAGGACGCGCGGCTGGCCGACGAGTACCGCCACCTCACCGCCGCCCAGGCGGCCCGGGTCGCGGCCGAATGCGGAGTGCGGACCCTGGTCCTCACCCACTTCTCGCAGCGCTACTCGGATCCGCAACGCTTCCACGACGAGGCGGCGGCCGTTTTCGACGGCCAGGTCGTGGTGGCCGAAGACCTCCAACGCATCCCGGTCCCGAAGCGCTCGTGAACCGAATCGCTATGCTGCCGGGCGGTCAGCAGTCGCGCGGAAGGCGGATTCCTTGGTTCGGCAACCGATCCCGGTCATCATCGTCGCGGGATTCCTCGGGGCCGGGAAGACCAGCCTGCTCAACCACCTGCTGCGCAACCCGCAGGGCGCCCGGATCGGCGTCGTGGTCAACGACTTCGGGAAGATCAACATCGATGCGCTGAGCGTCGCCGGTCAGGTCGACTCCACGGTGTCGCTGGGCAACGGCTGCCTGTGCTGCGCCGTCGACGCCAGCGGGCTCGACGACCTGCTGGCCCGGCTCGCTCGGCCCGGCAGCGACATCGACGTCATCGTGATCGAGTCCAGCGGCCTGGCCGACCCGCGCGGCATGGTCCGGCTGCTGCTGAACAGCACCAACCCCCGCCTCGGCTACGGCGGGCTGGTCGAGGTGGTCGACGCCGCGGAGTTCGACGCGACCCGGCGCCGCCACCCCGAGATCGACCAGCACCTGCGCTTCGCGGATCTGGTGCTGCTGAACAAGATCGACCGCGTCGCCGAATCCGATCAGCGGCGGCTGGCGGGGCTGGTGGGCGGGCTCGCCGGCGGCAAGCCGGTGCTGCCGACCGCGCACGGCAGGATCGACCCGGCGCTGCTGTTCGACCGCGAGGCGGTCCGCGAGCGGCAGGACGTCGCGCGCCAGCTGTCCTTCGACGAGCTGCTGGCCGATTCGTCCGGCGACTGCCACGAGCACCTGCACACCGCGTACCAGAGCGTGGAGTTCACGGCCGACGACCCGGTTCACCCACGGGAGCTGATGCGGTTCCTCGACGACCGCCCGGACGGCGTCTACCGGATGAAGGGCCAGGTGCACTTCGGCGCTCCGGGGCAGGGGCAGAAGTTCACGCTGCACACCGTCGGCGACTTCCTGCGGTTCCAGCGGTCGCGGTGGGCACGGGGCGAATCGCGGCGCACGCAGCTCGTGGTGATCGGCTCCGGCCTGGACCAGGACCGGGTGCGCCGCGACCTGGCCGCCTGCCTCGGCGAACCCGACCCCGCGGACGAGCACAGCATGCTGGATGTGCTCAAGTACACCCGCGCCTGATCTTGCCGAGCCGATCGCGCAGCACCAGCGTCCACTGTGGATCTGCTGCCGGATCCCGGCGGCGGTCGTACCGTGGGCGGATGTCCAGCGCCGAAGTGCTCGTCGATGCGTTCGACCGGATCCGCGAAGTGGTGCACGAGACCGTGTCGGGCCTGGATCCCGACCAGCTGGCGTACCGGGTCGATCCGGAGGCCAACTCGATCGCCTGGCTGGTGTGGCACCTGACCCGGGTGCAGGACGACCACGTCTCGGACGTGGCCGCGGCGGAGCAGGCCTGGACCGCGCAGGACTGGCTCGGGCGCTTCGGACTGCCGTTCGCGCACGAGGACATCGGCTACGGCCACGATCCCGACGAGGTCGCCGACGTCCGCGTCGACTCGGGCGAGCTGCTGACCGGGTACCACGACGCGGTCCACGCGCGGACGGTCGAGTTCGTCGCGGGGCTGACCGACGACGACCTCGCGGAGGTCGTGGACGCCGGGTGGGCTCCCCCGGTCACCCTCGGCGTGCGGCTGGTGAGCGTGATCGCCGACGACCTGCAGCACGCCGGACAGGCCGCCTTCATCCGCGGCATCCTCGAACGCGTCGGCTAGCCGGTGGCATCGCGGCGGCGCCGTGGCCGACAATCGGGGCATGACCGAGCGCAAGCCACCCGGTGTCACGTTCGAATCATGGGTCGACAAGCAGATCCGGACCGCGCAGGAGCGCGGCGACTTCGACGACCTGCCCGGCGCGGGCAAGCCGCTGCCCGGCGCGGGCGCACCGCTGGACGACCAGTGGTGGGTCAAGGACTACATCCGCCGCGAGGGCCTCTCCGGTGATGCGCTGCTGCCCACCCCGCTGCAGCTCCGCAAGGAGGCCGAGCGGCTGCCCGAGGCGGTGCGCGACCTGACCACCGAGCAGGCCGTTCGCGACGTGGCCGCCGCCCTGAACCGCCGGATCGTCGAGCACCTCCGCACGCCGACCGGGCCGCAGGTGGCCATCGGCCCGGTGAACGTCGACGAGGTGGTCGCTTCGTGGCGCGCCGGCCGGCCCGAGCCGGTGCAGCAGCCCGCGGCCGGGCCCGTCGAGCCGGCCGCGGCCGCGCCGCGGAAATCCCGCTGGTGGCAACGCTTCCGGCGGTGACCCCGCCAGCGGTTTCCCACCTCGTGAACGGCTTTGACGGAAATCTCCGACGCTGCTTTGATCAACCTCATGACGCCGGGACCGCTGCTCGTGCAGCGCGCGCACATCGACCTGCTGTGGGTCGCTTCCGCGGCTTGTCCGCGCACCTGATCTCCCCATGCCCCGGCGCCGCTCCGCTGTTCGTCCGAGCCGCCTGCCGCCGGGTTGCTGTTGTTCGCCCGGCGCCGGGATGCGCCCGCGCCGCGATGAGACGGAGACCTGTGCAATGACGCTGGAAGCCGCATTCCTGGAACCGGCGGACGGTGGCGCGGTGATCGAGGTGACCGCCCGGTTCGTCGTCCCGCAACGAGATCTGGCCTCGCTGGAGCGCGATTTCGCCCGGAAGATCCGCGCCCTGGCCGAGATACCGGGCCAGTCGACTGTGGAGGTGCAAGCCCGGCCGCAGGCGCCGCGGCTGCGCGCGCTGCCCGCCCCGGTGGAGCCCGCCCTGCGGATCCTGGTCGCCCCGCGCCGAGTCGTGCGGGCCGACGGGACGTTCATCGACTTCACCCGGCTGGAGTTCGACCTGCTGCTGTTCCTGTGCGAGAACCCGGGACGGGTGCACCGGCGCGGCGCGCTGCTCAACGCCGTGTGGCACCTCAACAGTTCGCCGAGCACCCGCACCGTGGACGTGCACGTCCGGCGGATCCGCAGCAAGCTCGGCCCCGGCCTGGACCTGATCACCACGGTGCGCGGGGTCGGCTACCGGGTGGACCACACCTCGGAGGTCGAGATCGAGCCCGACCCCTACGCGTTGTAGGCCGCCAGCTTCCGGGCGACGTAGCGGGCGTCGCGGCCGACCCCGTGCAGCGTCGCGGACAGGAACGTCCGCTGGTTCTCCAGGCCGACGAGGCCCAGTCCCGGGCCGGCGATCCCGTACCGGTGCTTCGGCCGGCCCGCCGCGTCCAGGACGCCCAGCGGCGCCAAGTAGCCCAGTGCCGGGCGGTATCCCGTGGCCAGGATGACGGTGTCCACGTGCTCGCGGGCGCCGTCGGACCAGTGCAGCTCGGCGCCGTCGGCGGCGGTGAACAGCTCGCGGCGGTCGGGGCGTCCGCTTTCGATCGCCGCGCGGTAGCCGCCGTTGTCGAGCACCGGGATGCTGCCGGGCCGGAACAGCGGCCCCGCCGGGATCCGCGCGAAGGCGGACAGCACCGACCAGAACCGGGAATCGCCCGGCACCGGCTCGTTCGTGGCGTACTGCACCGGTTTCCGGGTGGCGAGGCTGACTTGTGCGTGCTCCGCGAGCTCCACGGCGATCTGCACCGCCGAGTTCCCCGCGCCCACCACGACCACCCGCTGCCCGGCGAAGGGTTCGGGACGGCGGTAGTCCGCCGAATGCAGCACCGTGCCGGTGTAGTCGGCGAGCCCCGCCAGCTCCGGCCGGTGCGCCTTGCCGAACGCGCCGGTCGCCGCCACCAGCAGTGGGGCGCGGAACTCCGCACCGGTGGCGGTGTGCGCTTGGTACTCCCGGCCGGCCCTGGCGACCGAGACGACCCGCTGCCCGGTGCGGATCTCGCAGTCCGAATCGCGGGCGTAGGTGCGCAGGTACTCGATGATTTCGGCGCGGTTCGGATACCGGCTCGGATCGCCGGGGAACCGTGCGCCGGGCAGCTCGTTGAACCGCGCCGGGGTGAACAGGACCAGGCTGTCGTAGTAGGCGGGCCACGATCCCACCGGTTCGGGCCCCGCCTCCAGCACCACCGGGCGGCGGCCCGCGGCGCGCAGGGCCCTCGCGGCGGCCAGCCCCGCCTGGCCGCCGCCGATCACCAACGCATCGCACATTCCGGCAGTATCGGACATACCGCCAGCCGGGCCGCAACGCATTTTTCCGCATCCGTCCACAGTGGATAGGGTGAGCAACGGCGCCGGAACGGGTAGCCGGGTGGCATGCCGAAGCGCAAGCGCGAGGAGTACGAGCGGGGCCTGCCGGGCTACCACGATCCCCTGGCCGGATTCGCCGGCGCGCCGTACGCCCGCAGCGCCCTCACGCTGCGGATCTGGCTGGCCGGATTCGGCCTGGTGTTCTGCGCGGGCGCGGCGGTCCTGCTGTTCCTGGCGGTGCCGGAGCTGGCCTGGCTGGGCTGGGTGCTGGTCGTGCTCGCGGCGATCGCCGCGGTCGACCTCGGCTGGGTCGTCCACCGCAAGCGACGCGGCGAACCCGGCTGAGCGCCCCCGAGGACGCCACCGCCCGCTGACCGGCGGCCGCGATCGGGCTTCCGGTGAACGGAAAGGGGCGTTCCTTCTCCCCCGGCCCGCAACCGATGGTGAGGACCGGCCCGCGGCGCCGGTCACATCTGGGTGCACCGGTGCCGCGGCGGCGCGAGAAGGGAAGCGGCACATGGAGATCCAGGTCGGGATCGTCGGGGCGGGACCCGCGGGGCTGATGCTCTCGCACCTGCTGCACCAGCGCGGCGTGGAGTCCGTCGTCATCGACACCCGCACCCGCGAGGAGATCGAGGGCACCATCCGCGCGGGCGTGCTGGAGCAGAGCTCCGTGGACCTGATGACCGAGACCGGCGTCGGCGACCGCGTCCGCCGGCTGGGCATGGTGCACGAGGGCATCGAGCTGCGCTTCGGCGGCCGCGGGCACCGCATCGACTTCGCCGGCCTCACCGGCGGCCGCGGCGTCACCATCTACCCGCAGCACGAGGTCCTCAAGGACCTGATCGCCAAGCGCCTCGCCGACGGCGGCGACATCCGCTTCGGCGTCTCCGACGTGCAGGTGGAGGGCATCACCGGTGACGCGCCGACGATCCGCTTCACCCAGGACGGCGTCGAGCAGGAGCTGACCTGCGGGCTGGTGGCGGGCTGCGACGGATCGCGGACCACGACCCGGTTCCTGATCCCGGCGCCGAAGCCACGGCAGGACCACTTCCGGCAGTACCCGTTCGCCTGGTTCGGGATCCTCGCCGAGGCACCGCCGTCCTCCGACGAGCTGATCTACGCCCACCACCGCAACGGCTTCGCCCTGATCAGCACCCGCTCGGCGACCGTGCAGCGGCACTACCTGCAGGTCGACCCGAACGACACGGTCGAGGACTGGTCCGACGACCGGATCTGGCAGGAGCTGCACACCCGGGTGGAGGGCGCGCAGATCAAGGAGGGCCCGATCTTCTCGAAGTCGGTGCTGCACTTCCGCAGCTTCGTCTGCGAGCCGATGCAGTACGGCCGCCTGTTCCTGGCGGGCGACGCCGCGCACACCGTGCCGCCGACCGGTGCGAAGGGCATGAACCTGGCGATCGCCGACGTGTACGTGCTTTCCCGCGCCATGGCCCGCTTCTTCGCCGAGAGCGACCGCACCGCGATCGACGCCTACACCGCCACGGCGCTGCCGCGGGTCTGGCGGGCGCAGCACTTCTCGTGGTGGATGACATCGATGCTGCACCGCATGCCGGAGGCCAGCGGCTTCGACCACAACCGCCAGCTCGCAGAGCTCGACACGGTCACCCGCACCCGGGCCGGCCGCACCCTGCTCGCCGAGAACTACGTCGGCACGCCCTTCGACTGACCGTCGAGCCGCCGGTCCGGCCGCAGATCTAGGCCGGATCGGCGAAGTGGCGGAGGACCATCTCCGCCAGTGCGGTGACGTCTTCGTCGACCATCGGCGCGCCGGTCATGCCCATCCGGTGGAGCAGGGTTCCGACGACGACGTCGATGAGGAGCAGGATCCGGTTCTCCGGCTCGCCGAGCGCCTCCTGGAGCGCGAGCCGGTACGGGTCCTGCAACCGCGTGGACAGGACCTCGCGCAGGGCCGGATCGCTCACGGCGTCGACGAACACGCCCGCGAACGCCGCGCCGACCCCGGGCTCGCCGATCTTCACCGCGACCCAGCGGATGGCCGACGCCATGTCCTCTTCCCGGCTGGTGCCCGTCAGCGGCACCGGGCCCAACGCGTCGACGAGGCAGTCCGCGATCAGCGCGCCCTTCGACGGCCAGCGGCGGTAGATCGTCGTCTTCGCCACGCCCGCCGCCGCCGCGATGCGATCCATCGTCGCGCCCGCGTACCCCAGCTCGTGGACCGTGCTCAGCGTTGCGGCGAAGACCTCGGCGTCGATGCCGGCGCGCGGGCGGCCCGGGGGTCTGGCGGATGCGGTCGCTCGGGGCATGGCCACACGATAACAACTTTCGCTACGATCGGTATCGATACCATCGGTAGCGAAACTGTCGTGGCGGACGACTGCCCGAACCCCGGCGGGATCGACGAAGACGGGAGAGCGATGACCACTACCGACCTCGCCGTGGGGGGGGGGGGGGGGGGACCCCCCCCCCCCCCCCCCCCCCCCGGGGGGGGGATCGTAGGGGTGTTTTTTTCCCCCCTCCCCCCCC
>NZ_JBWKKH010000002.1:0-96131 GCF_056431645.1 Saccharopolyspora sp. NPDC045839 | reverse complement strand
GTAGAGAATTTGTCGTGGGAGACGACTGCCCAAACCCCGGTGGGATCGACGAAGAGGGGAGAGCGAGAACCCCTCCCGCCCTCGCCGGGGCCGGCGCGCCGGCCACACCCCCATCGGATGCCGAGCCCGCGGGGAGGGGCATCGCAGGGCTGCTGCGGCCCCACCTCCGGAGCTTCGCCGCCGTGGTGGTCCTGCAGATCATCGGCGCCGTCGCGGGCCTGGCGCCGCTGCTGGCGGTCGTCGAGCTGGGGCGCACCTTGCTGTCGCCCGGCCCCGTCGATCACGGCCACGTCCGGACCGTCGTGATCGCGGGCGCGGCCGGCTTGTTCGTCCGGCTGCTGTTCACGGCAGCGTCGTCCGGGATCGGGCACGTCCTCGACGACCGGGTGCAGCTGTCGTTCCGCCGGAAACTGGCCGCACGGCTGGGAAACGTGCCGATCGGCTGGTTCTCCCGGCGCCGGACCGGCGAGCTGGCGAAGGTCGTCGGAGACGACGTGAGCGCCGTGCACCCGTTCATCGCCCACACCCCTGGCGAGCTCATCGCCGCATTCGTGGTCCCGCTGGTGTCGCTGATCTACCTGCTCACCATCGACTGGCGGCTCACGCTGATCACGCTGGTGCCGGTCGCGCTGGCGGTGGCGCTGGTCCCGCTGATGATGGCCCCGGCCCGGCAGCGCGAGCAGGCGGAGTTCGACGCCGCCATGGGGCGGATCTCCAACTCGGTCGTCGAATTCGTGCAGGGGATCTCGGTGGTCAAGGCGTTCGGCGGAGCCGGGCGCGCGCACCGCGAATTCCTCGCGGCCGCAGACGATTTCACCGGCATCTTCTACCGGATGGTGCGCGGCCTCGCCGGAATCGCGGCGGGGATGCAGCTGGTGCTGTCGCCGCCGTTCGTGCTCGTGGTCGTGCTGATCGGCGGTGCGGCCCTGATCGCGAACGGCGGCCTGGCCCCGGCCGACCTGCTGCCCTTCCTGCTGCTCGGGCTGGGCCTGACCGCCCCGGTGGCGGCCCTCGGCCACGGCTTCGACGAGATGCAGGCCGCCCGGCGCGCGGTCGGCCGGATCCGGGACGTGCTCGACGTGCAGCCGATACCGGAGCCCACGCACCCGGTCGCGCCGCAGGGACATCGGGTGGAACTGCGCGACGTCCGATTCGGCTACGACTCCGGCCACGAGGTGCTCCGCGGCATCGACCTGGTGCTCGAACCGGGGACGGTCACCGCGATCGTCGGGCCGTCGGGAAGCGGCAAGTCCACGCTGGTCCGGCTCCTGCCGCGGTTCTTCGACCCGACCGGCGGATCGGTGGCCCTGGGCGGTGTCGACCTGCGCGAGGTCGGCAGCCGCGAGCTCTACCGGATGGTTTCCTTCGTGTTCCAGGACGTTCGCCTGCTCCGCGCGTCGGTCGCGGACAACATCGCGCTGGCGGTACCGCAGGCAGGCCTCGATGACATCGTGCGCGCATCCCGGCTTGCGAACATCCACGATCGGATCCTCGAGCTGCCGCGCGGCTACGAAACGGTGATCGGCGAAGAGGCCGAGCTCTCGGGCGGGGAGGCTCAGCGGCTCTCGATCGCACGCGCGCTGCTCGCCGGCACACCGGTTCTGGTGCTCGACGAGGCGACCGCCTTCGCCGACCCGCAGACCGAGCAGGCCGTGCGCCGGGCCCTGGCGACGCTGGAGGGCGACCGGACGATCCTGCTCATCGCCCACCGCCTGGAAACCGTCGCCGACGCCGACACCGTCGTGGTGCTGGAGAACGGGTCGATCGCCGAGCGCGGCAAGCCCGCCGATCTGCTGGCGCAGAACGGGAAGTTCGCCGCGCTCTGGCGATCCCACCGGCCGGCGGCCGAAGCCCGTGCACCGCAAGGAGATGAGGCCCGATGATCCGGATGCTGCTTCGCGTGCTGGGACACGAGTACGCCCCGCCGATGCGTCGCACCCTGGCCCTGATGACGACGACCGCGATCGTCGAGGGCTTGTCCTACGCATTGCTGGTTCCAGTGCTGCGGGCGCTGTTCGGGAACGCTCCCGGCGATGCCTGGCCCTGGCTGATCGCGTTCGGCGCCGCGGTCGCGGTCTACGCGGTGCTGCGCTACCGCAGCGACCTGTCCGGTTTCCGCGTCGGGGCCGGGCTGTTGCGGGGCATGTACCACCGGCTCGGCGATCACCTGGCCCGCTTGCCCATCGGCTGGTACAGCGCTCGCCGCGTCGGGGAGGTGTCCGCCCTGGCCGGCAACGGCGTCCTGCAGGCGATGAGCGTGATCGCGCACCTGCTCGCACCGTTCATCTCGGCCTGCGCGACTCCCCTGACGATCGTCGTCGTGATGCTCGCCCTCGACTGGCGGCTGGGGCTGGCCGCGCTGGTGGCCGCGCCGGTCGTGGCGGCGATCCAGATCTGGACGGGGCGCTCGACGTCCGCCGCCGATGCGGAGCGCGCCGAACGCGACCGGGAGGCCACCGGGCGGGTCATCGAGTACCTCCAGGCCCAGCCGGTGCTGCGAGCCGGTGGCCGGAGCACCGAACGCTTCCGGTTGCTCGACGACTCGCTGCGCGAACTGCAGCGCGCGTCCCGCCGCACCACGCTGTCGGTGCTGCCCGGCGCGGTGGGGCTGGCGGTCGTCGTACAAGGCATGTTCACCGTGTTGCTGGCGCTGGCCGCATACCTCGCGCTCGGCGGAAGCATCGGTGCGGCAGAGGTTTTGACGATCCTGGTGCTGGCCGCCCGCTGCGCGGATCCGCTGCTGTCGCTGTCGGACATCGGTGGCAAGGTGCGCGGCGCGCGTGCCGAGCTGGCGAGGCTCGACGCGCTCCTGCGCACCGAGCCGCTGCCGGAGCCCGCCGAACCGGTCCGGCCGGAGCGCCACGACCTGGAGTTCGAGTCCGTCTCCTTCCGGCACGGCGCCCGCACCGTGATCGACGACCTGTCGTTGTCGGTACCTGCGGGGCAGCGGCTAGCCGTTGTCGGGCCGTCGGGTGCGGGTAAGAGCACATTGCTGCAGCTGCTCGCGCGGTTCTACGACGTCGACGCGGGCGCGGTGCGCGTGGGTGGTGTCGATGTGCGCGCGATCGACACCGAGGTCCTGATGGCGCAGATCGCCATCGTCTTCCAGGACGTCTACCTCTTCGACGGCACCATCGAGGAGAACGTGCGCCTCGGCCGTCCCGACGCCGACGACGCCGCGGTGCGGGCGGCGGCGACCGCGGCGCGGCTGGACGACGTGATCGAGCGGTTGCCCGGCGGATGGGCGACGAACGTCGGCGAGGGCGGCGCGCTGCTGTCGGGTGGTGAGCGCCAGCGCGTCTCGATCGCGCGAGCGCTGCTGAAGGACGCGCCCATCGTGCTGCTGGACGAGGTGACCTCCGCGCTGGACCCGGTGAACGAGGCCGCCGTCCACGAAGGCGTCGAGCGCCTGATGGCGGGCCGGACGGTGGTGATGGTGGCGCACCGGATGAGGACCGTCCAGCGCGCCGATCGCGTCGTCTTCCTCGACGGCGGCCGGATCGTGGAGGAAGGCGGCCACGACGAACTGCTGCGCCGCGGCGGCCGCTACGCCGGCTACTGGCAGATCTCCACGGCAGCGGCGAGCACGCGCTGATAGCGAGCGACCGGCTCGACCTCGGGGAGGTCGAGCCGGTCCTCGATGCCGTCGCGGATCAGAACGGGTACTGCTGGATCTTGCCCTGGATGGTGACCCACTGGGTTTCCGTGAACGACTCCAGGTTGGCCTCCGCGCCGCCGACGCGACCGCCGTTGCCGGAGGCGCCCACGCCGCCGAACGGGATGTGCGCGTGGTCCCCGACAGTCTGGTCGTTGACGTGCACCAGGCCGCTGGGGATCTGCTTGGCGACCTCCCACGCCGCCATGGCGTCGCCGCCGAGCACGCTCAGCGACAGGCCGTACTCGGTGTCGCGCGCGATCTCGACGGCTTCCTCGACCGTGCGATAGCGCAGCACGGGCGCGACCGGGCCGAAGATCTCGTCGCAGAACGCCGGGGTGTCGCGGCGAACGTGGTCGAGCACCGTCGGCCGGTAGAACAGTCCGTCGTACTCGCCGCCGGCGGCCAGCGTCGCACCCGCCGCGACGCTCTCGGTGACCAGCCGGTGGATGTTGTCGCGCTGCCGCTCGTCGATGATCGGCCCCAGCGCCACCTCGGCGGTGTTCGGGTCGCCGACCGGCAGGTTGCGGGCCTTCTCGGCGAGCGCGGCCACGTATTCGTCCGCAATGGACTCGTGCACCAGGTGCCTGCCCGCGGCCATGCAGATCTGCCCCTGGTGCAGGAACGATCCCCAGGCGCCCGCCGACGCGGCGGCGGCGACGTCGGCGTCCGGCAGCACGATCAGCGCGTTGTTGCCGCCGAGCTCCAGGTGCGCGCGCTTCAAGTGGGTCGCGGCGGATTCGGCGACCTTGCGGCCGGCGGCGGTCGAGCCGGTGAACGCGATGACGCGGGTGTGCTTGTTGGCCACCAGCGCCGCCCCGGCGTCGGCGCCGCCCGGCAGCATCTGGAACACGCCTTCCGGGACACCGGCGGCCTCGAAGATCGCGGCCAGCACCACGCCGCCGCACACCGCGGTCCGGGTGTCGGGCTTGAGCACCACCGCGTTGCCCAGCGCCAGCGCCGGGGCGACGGCGCGGATCGACAGAATCAGCGGGAAGTTGAACGGCGCGATGACGCCGACGACCCCGGCGGCCACCCGGCGGCTGAGGCTCAGCCGGCCGTCCGCCGACGGCAGCAGCGAACCGGCCGGGTGGGACGGCAGCGCGGCCGCTTCGAAGCACTCGTTGGCCGCGCTGTGCGCCTCCAGCTCCGCCTTCGGCGGGATCGAACCGGCCTCGCGGATGATCCAGCGGCGGATCTCCTCGACGTGCTCCTCGAACAGCCGCCCGGCGCGCCGCATGATCGCGGCGCGCTCCTCGAACGGCGTGCTCTCCCACTCCCGCTGGGCGGCGGCCGCCTTGGCGCACGCCTCGTCGATGTCACCGGGCGTGGCGGCGCCGACGTGTCCCAGCACCTGCCCGGTCGCCGGCTCGACGACCTCCGTCGGGGTGCCGCTCGCCGTGCTCCAGCTGCCGGTGAAAACGCGCTTCGCCCAGCGTTCGACATCCAGAATCGTCATGTACAACGGCCTTTCTCAAGCGAATCGAACTTGTGGTCCTGGTCAGCTCGCGGCTGCCCGCTCCGGTTCCGGGGTGCGGAACTTCTTCCCGGCCACCAGCGCCACGGCGACCGCGCCGATGACACCGGGGACCGCGACGGCGATGAAGTTCTGCTGGAACGGCAGTTCCAGCGCCAGGAGTGCGCCGCCGAGCGTGGGGCCGCCGATCGCGCCGATGCGGCCGATCCCGGCGGCCCAGCCGACGCCGGTGGAGCGCACCGCGGCCGGGTAGTACTCCACGGCGAACGCGTGGATGATCGCCAGCACGCCGACCGTCGCCGCCCCGGCGACGAACAGCAGCACGTTGAGCAGCACCGAGTTCGGGTTGAACGACAGGCCGATCAGCGAGGCGGACGCCAGCACGAAGTACGCCACCAGCGTGTTGCGGTAGTTCCAGCGGTCCGCGATCCAGCCGCCCGCGATGGCGCCCACCATGCCGCCCAGGTTGAGCACCACCAGGTTCCACAGCGCCGAGCCCAGCGGGTAGCCGGCGGTCTGCATCAGCTTCGGCAGCCACGTGTTGAGCCCATAGCTCAGCAGCATGCACATCGCGAAGAAGACCCAGATCAGCACGTTGTTGATCGCGTTGCCGCCGGCGAACAGCTGCCGCAGCCGGGCCTTGCCCGCCGCGGCGCTCCGTTCGACGACCACGTCGTCGAGCTCCGCGGCCGGGTCGATCTTGCGCAGCACGACCAGCAGCCGCTCCCGGTCGCCCCGGGTGGCCAGGAAGTCCGGTGATTCCGGGAGGTGGCGCAGCAGGAACGGCACCATCAGCAGCGGGATCGCCGCCACGTAGAACACGCCGCGCCAGGTCCACAGCGGCTCGATGTAGATGGCGAACACCGCGGCGGCGATCCCGCCCACCGAGTAGAACGACGAAACCAACGTCACGAACAGGGCTTTCGCCCGCCGCGGCGCGATTTCACCGGCCAGCGCGTTGAAGTTGGGCACCAGCGCGCCCAGCGACACGCCGACGACGAACCGCAGCACGCCCAGCTGCACCGGCCCGGTGGCCAGCGCGCAGCTGAACGACGCGATGCTGGCGATGGTCACGCAGGTGATCATCAGCGGTCGCCTGCCGTACCGGTCGGCCAGCGGCGCCACGAACAGGCCGCCGACCAGCATGCCGACCAGCGCGACGGAGCCGAGCGTCCCGGCGGTCACCGGGTCCATGTGCCACTCGTCCATCAGGTGCGTGATCACGGTGCCGTAGGACACCATGTCGTACCCGTCCACGATCATCAGCAGCGAGCACATGATCAGGACCTTGAAGTGGAAGCCGTTGAGCCGGGCACCGCCGACGACGGCCCCAACAGTGTGCTGGGACAAAGGTTTTCCTTAGGGTTCCGCTGCCGTAGGGGAACGGCCGGTCAGGGTTCGGTGAGTTCGGTCTCGGCCTCGATCACGGCCGGTTTTCCGGAGCGCAGCGCGGCGGCCAGGGCGTCGGCGAACTCCTCGCGGGTGCGCACCGAGGTCGCCGCGACGCCGTAGCCGCCCGCGATCTGCACGAAGTCGATGCCGGGCACGTCCATGCCGGGCGTCTCCCCCGCGTCGAGCACCTTCGAGAACCAGCGCAGCGCGCCGTAGGTGCCGTTCTTCAGGATCACGATGATCACCGGGATCTCGTACTGCGCGGCCGTCCACAGCGCGGTGATGCCGTAGTTCGCCGAGCCGTCGCCGATGAGCCCGATCACCTGGCGGTCGTCGTGGGCCAGCTGCGCACCGACGGCGGCGGGCAGCCCGAAGCCGAGCCCTCCGGAGGCCGGGAAGAAGTAGCTGCCCTGCCGCGAAAGGTCCATCTGGGCCCAGAAATCGGCCGCCGTCGCGGTGGATTCCTTGACGTAGACGGCATCCGCCGGCGCGTTCTCCCGCAGCACCGCGAACAGCTCCGCCGGGTGCAGCCGGTCGCCGCCCGAGGGTGCGGGAGGGTGCGCCGGCAGCGGCGGCAGCTCCGGGCGGCGCCCGGCGGTGACGGCGTCGGCCAGCCTGGACAGCGCGTCCTTGACGTCGCCGACCAGTGCCTGCCCCATCGGCGCCCGCGCGGCCTCGCCCGGGTCGCCGGTCAGCTGGATCAGCCGGGCGCCGGCCGGGAGGTACTCGCCGGGCACGAACTGGTGATAGCGGAACACCGGCGCGCCGACGACGAGGATCAGGTCGTGGCCCGCCAACGCGTTGGTGACGCCCTGGACCGCGGCGGGCAGCACGCCGCGGAAGCTGCGGTGCCGGGTGGGGAACGGGCAGCGCGATGCCGAGGGCGCGATCCACACCGGTGCGCCCAGCCGGTCCGCGAGCCGCACGGCGTCGTCGTTGGCGTACTGCGCGTCGACCTCCGGCCCCAGCACCAGCACCGGGCTCTCGGCCGCGTCGAGCGCACCGGCCAGGTCGGCGAGCTGCGCGGCGCTGAGCGAACCGGCGGTGCCGGTGGTGCGCTCCAGCAGGTGCCGGGCCTCCGGCGGCGCCTCCTGGCTCCAGTCGTCGTAGGGCACCGACACGTACACCGGGCCCTTCGCCGGCAGGTTCGCGATGTGGATCGCGTGGCTGATCGAGCGCGGCACGTCCTGCGCGCACGCCGGTTCGCAGCTCCACTTCACCAGCGGCTTCGGCAGCGTCGCGGCGTCGACGTTGGCCAGCATGACCTCCTGGCCGATGGTCGAGCGCACCTGCTGCCCGGCGGTGATGATCAGCGGGCTGTGCGAGTACACCGAGTTCGTCAGCGGGCCCAGCGCGTTCCCGGTGCCGGCCGCCGCGTGCAGGTTGACCAGCGCCGAACCGCCGCGGGCCAGCGCGTACCCGTCTGCCATCGCCAGCACGGCGCCCTCGTGCAGGCCGAGCACGTACCGGA
This sequence comes from Saccharopolyspora sp. NPDC045839, assembly GCF_056431645.1. NCBI lineage: Bacteria > Bacillati > Actinomycetota > Actinomycetes > Pseudonocardiales > Pseudonocardiaceae > Saccharopolyspora > Saccharopolyspora sp. NPDC045839. Next base: position 88,136 of record NZ_JBWKKH010000002.1, on the reverse strand, counting down.
AGTCCGCCGGCATGCCGGCCAGGAACGGCAGCTCGTTGGATCCGGGGTTGCCGAAGATCGTGGTCAGATCTTGCGATCGCAGCAGGTCGTAGGTCGCCTGGCGCACGTCGGGCATCGTTGCTCGCTTCCGGCTCGGTGGGCCTTTCGGTGATGCCCGCCACCCTAGGCAAGCAGTGGTCATAGTCCTAATGAATGCTGTTGATCCCGGCATAGACAGGACTTATTCTCACTGCGTGGTCGACGTGGACCTGAACCTGATGCGCACCTTCGTGCTGCTCTACGAGACCCGCAGCGTGACGAAGACCGCCGAGGCCTTGTTCATCACGCAGCCGTCGGTGAGCCACGCGCTGCGCCGGCTGCGGCGCCAGTTCGCCGACGAGCTGTTCGCCCGCTCTCCCGACGGCCTCGCGCCGACCGAGATCGCGGAGCGGATGTACCCGCGCCTGCGGCAGGCGCTGGAGGTGATCGACGAGACGGTGTCCGGGGCGGGCCGGTTCGACCCGGCCACCTCGGTGCGCACCTTCCGGATCTGCGCGACCGACCTGGGCGAAATCAGCCTGCTGCCGCCGATCCTGGCCCGGCTCGAGGAACAGGCGCCGCGCTGCGCCGTCGAGGTCACGCCGCTGGACATGGCCGCCGCGCCGCAGCAGCTCCGCCAGGGGCGCACCGACGCCGTCATCTGCACGCCGCGCATCGACGCGCCCGACCTGCGCCGCGACGGGTTGTTCCAGGAGCGCTACGTCGGGCTGATCGCCCGCGATCACCCGCGCATCGGCGAGCGCCCCACCCTGGACGAGTACCTGCGGGAACGGCACATCGTGGTGGATCCGGCCGCCGGGCACGTCGACGCGGACCAGGAGCTGACCCGGCTCGGGCACCGCCGCGAGGTCGCGGCGCGGGTGCCGCACTTCGCGGTGCTGCCCGAGCTGCTCGCCCGCACCCGCTACCTCTCGGCGGTGCCCAGCGGTGTCGCTGGCCTGTTCACCCGCTCGTCGTGGGTGCGGACCTTCGAGCTGCCGTTCGAGATCCCCACGGTCGAGGTCGCGCTCTACACGTACCGGCGGGCCATTCCCGCGCCGGGCACGGACTGGCTGCGCGATCTCGTCCGCGACACCCTGCGCCGCGAACCGTCCACATCGGACGCCGAGGGGCCGGCGACGCAGGGCTGAGGTCAGCCCGCCAGCAGGCCGGGGCCGAAGGTCAGCTCGGCGCTGTGCCGGAGGCCGCCGGTCGCGGTGTCACCGAGGTAGAACCGCGTCGACATGGTGCGCTCGTCGAGGTCGAACACCGTGCGCCAGAGCGTCCGGACCGGGTAGTGCCCGGCGTTGGTGGCGTCGAAACCGATCTCGTCGAGGGTCGCGCGCAGCAGCTCCCCGGACATCACCGAGCCGCCGGTGCGGTCGACCAGCGTCCGGTACCGCCCGTAGGTCCGCAGCGTTTCCTCGTTGTCCGGCGGCAGTTCTCCCGCCTGATGCTTGTGCACCAGGTGGTTGGTGAGGCACAGGGCGTCGCCGTCGATGTCGATGATGTGCTCGAGGCCGGCGTCGCCGCGTTCCCAGATGAACGCGTTGCCCGCCGCGTCCGCGATCAGGTAGTGCAGCGGCACACCCAGGTCGTAGTGCTTGGCACCGAGCAGCGCCTGCTTCGCCTCGGCCGCCGTGGCGCAGGTGTCCAGCACGAACCTGGGCAGCTGCGCCGAGGAGATCCCGACCTGCGGGCCCGCCTCGACCGGCGGCGTGGTGTTCTCCGCGTCGGCGATCAGCAGGGCCACCGCGAGCCCGTGCTCGTTGATGCCCTCCATGCAGCCGTCGAGCTCGTTCATGGTGAGCACCGTCGTGGTCGGACCGGCGTCCGGGATGCTGTTGAGCACGTAGGGCCGGGATGCCATCGGCGGCCGCGGCGCGGCCGGTTCGGGCCCGCCGAGCGCCGCGAAGATCTCCTCGGCACTGGTGGTGAAGAAGTCGTAGTTGCGCCCGAAGAGCCCGTGCCCCTCGGCGGTTCCCCATGCTCGCGGACTTGAACAGCGAGGTCGTCGACGACATCGACGGCCTCTTCGAGCACGCGCTGACCCGCAACCTCGACGGCCTGCAGGCCCGGCTGGAGCGCGGCACCGCCTCGGCGCGCCGGCCCTAGCGAATCGGGCGGGCCACGGATTCCACAGTGGACGACGAACCTGCGTTGATCGTGCCGCTACCCTGCCCGCATGGGTTCTTCCAGTGAGCACGCTCCGCTGCCCATCCCGGCCGAGACCACGGACCTGCGCAGCGGGCCGCCGCTGCACGGCGCGTGCGCGCCGCTGCGGGATCTGGTCGGCGTGTGGCGCGGGGCCGGCGAAGTCGACTACCCGAGCATCGAGGGGCCGTACCGGTTCGGGCAGCAGGTCACGATCGCCCACGACGGGCGGCCGTTCCTGCGCCACGAGGCGCGAGCCTGGCTGCTCGACGCCGAGGGCAACGTCCTGCGGCCGGCGGCGTGGGAAACCGGCTGGTGGCGGCCGCAACCCGACGGGAACCTGGAGCTGCTGATCAGCCACTGCACCGGAATCCTGGAACTGTTCTACGGCACGGCGAGCCCGCAGCGCTGGGAACTCGCCACCGACACCGTCGTCCGCGCCGCGACCGCGAAGGACGTCGAGGCCGCGGAGCGCAGTTACGCGCTCGACGCCGACGGCGCGCTCCACTACGCCGAGAGCCGCGCCATGGTCGGCCTGCCGATGACACCTCACGTCACCGCCCGGCTGCAGCGCCTCTGACCGCGCCGAGAAGAACAGCTATGCTGAATACATGACGCATGACGATCCTGCCGCCGACGACACCGCCGGGATCGCCGCGGCGGCCACCGAGGTCCGGATGGGCGTGATGCGCCTGGCGCGGCGGCTGCGCGCCGAGCGCGAGTCCGGCGAGCTGACCCTGGGGCGCCTGGCGGTGCTGGGCCGCCTGGAGCGCGACGGTCCGGCGACCGCCAGCGCACTGGCCGCCGCCGAGCGGGTCACCCCGCAGTCCATGGCCCGGATCGTGCAGCACCTGATCGATGCCGGGCTGGCCGAGCGCGACACGGACCCGGCCGATCGGCGGGCCGCCATCGTCCGGGTCACCGAGGCCGGCCGCAGCCAGGTCCTGCGCGACCGGGGCCGGCGCGAGGCGTGGCTGGCCCAGGCCATGACCGGCCTCACCGATGTCGAGCGGGAGCTGCTGGTGCTCTCCGCCAGGCTGCTCGACCGCCTCGCCGACTCCTGACCCAGCTCCGAGCCGAGATGACCGATGCCACGAACCACACCCGAACCATCCGCTCAAAAAGACAGCAAAGCTGAAGATTTGCCGCAGTCGGCGAAACCCGAGCCGGAGTTACCGGGCAGGTTCATCACCCCGATCGCCTTCGGCACGATCCTGCAGCCGCTGAACTCGTCGATGATCGCGGTCGCCCTGGTCGGCATCCGCTCCCACTTCGATGCGGGCACCTCGGTGACGTGGCTGGTCTCCGCGCTCTACCTGGCCACCGCCGTCGCCGCCCCGGCGATGGGCCGCATCGCCGACGTGCTCGGCCCGCGCCGCACCAGCCTCGCCGGGCTCGTCCTGGTCGGCATCACCTCGGTGGCGGCCCCGTTCGCGCCGAACATCGCGGCGCTGGTGGTCTGCCGCGTCCTGATCGGCATCGGTACGGCCGCCCAGTACCCGTGCGGCGTCGCGATGATCCGCCGCGCCGCCGACCAGCTGCGTTCCCGCCCGGGCAACGCGCTGGCCGCGCTGGCCATCTGCTCGCAGGTCACCGCCGCGCTCGGTCCCTCCCTCGGCGGGCTGCTCGTCGGCGGCTTCGGCTGGGCCGGGGTGTTCTGGATCAACGTGCCGCTGGCGCTGATCGGCGGCGCGGTGATCATGCGGTGGGGCCCGGCGGATCCGCCCGTGCGGGGCGGCGGCCGGATGAAGGCCCTTGCTCAGGTCGACCCGGTCGGCATGCTGCTGTTCGCGGTCTCGATCACGGCGCTGATGTTCTGGTTGCTGTCGCTGACCGCGACGCCGGAGTGGTGGTGGCTGGGCGTCGCGGTCCCGGCCGCCGCGCTGACGATCTGGTGGGGCCTGCGCGCCCGCGATCCGTTCCTGGACATGCGCCTGCTGGCGCGGCGCGGGCTGTCGTTCACCTACGGCCGGACGATCGTGACCTACACGGCGTTCTACTGCGTGTTCTACGGCCTGCCGCAGTGGCTGGAGGAAACCCGGGGGCTGGGCCCGGTCGGCGCCGGGCTGGTGGTGCTGCCGATCGCTGCCGTCGGCGCCGTGTCGACACTGCTGGCGACCCGGCTGCAGCGCCGCCGCGGGCCGCGCGCGGCCCTGATCGCCGGAACCGCTGCGCTGTGCGTCGGCGGGCTGCTGCTGACCGTGCCGGACGCCGACTCGCCGATCCCGCTGCTGCTGGTGATCTCCGCGATGCTGGGGCTGCCCAACGGGTTCAACAACATGGGCAACCAGAGCGCGATGTACGCGTCCACCCCGGCGGAGCGGATGGGCGCGGCGTCCGGGCTCTACCGCACCTCGCAGTACGTCGGTGCGAACCTCGCCGCCGCGCTCCTGGCGCTGGTGCTCGGCGTGCACGCGGATGACGCCGGGCTGCACCGGATGGGCCTGGCGGTCGCGATCCTCGCGGGCTTCCTGCTCGTCGCCTCGCTGCTCGGGCTGCTCCGCCGCCGGCGCGCCTGACGAAAAGGCGGAGGCCCCGCACCCGGTGGGGTGCGGGGCCTCCGCGCAGCTCAGGGGCCGGCCCGGAATCCGGTACCGGCCGGATCACCCGAACTCAGACGATGCGAACGTCGCTGGCCTGCGGGCCCTTCGGGCCCTGGGTGACCTCGTAGGTGACCTTCTGGTCCTCGTCGAGGCTGCGGAAACCGCGCGCGTCGATCGCCGAGTAGTGGACGAAGACGTCCGCACCGCCGTCGTCAGGCGCGATGAAGCCGAAGCCCTTTTCCGAGTTGAACCACTTCACGGTTCCCTGTGCCATGTCTCTCTCCTTCTGGGAGCCGGTACTACTACAAGCGGTCACACTTCGTAACCGCCTGGGTCGCTGATCTCGAACGGCGACTTCTCCAGCTACAACCAGATAGCAGCACGCTCGCATCACTATCCTGCGAGTGTGCGCGAACACGACCCCAGAAAAATACGACCGCCGTAGACACTACACGGTCTGCGGGGTTCGTGTCGGGTTGGTTTTCCCGGGCGTGTCGCCGTCGCCCGCATGATCAGTTCGCGGGCCCCGACCAGAAGAGTCCGTCCAGGTCAGGAGCCTTCTCGATGGCGCCGTACTTGACCGCGTAGGTGGCGTACTCCGCGGCGCTGGCGCGGTCGAGCCCCTGCGGGTAGGTGGGCAGGTTCGCCGTCGAGACGATCTCCGGGTTGAACCTCAGGTTGGTCACCACCGCCTCGCGCGCCTCGTCCGGGTGCTCGGTGGCGAACCGGTTCGCCTCGTCCATGGCGTCCGAGAACGCCTGGACCACCTGCGGGTTCTGCTTCGCGAACGCGCCGCTGGTGAGGTAGTAGCCCAGCGTCGCCTCCGGGCGGGCCTCGACGAAGTTCGAGATCAGCGGGGTGAACCCGGCGGCGAGGGCGGCCTGCACGTTCGGCTCGACCTGCCAGATCGCGTCCACGTCGCCGCGCTTGAGCGCGTCGTTCATGTCCGAGAACGGCATCGGCGTGAACCGGATGCCGGAGACGTCCACGCCGCGCTTCTCCAGCGCCATCTTGATGCTCACCTCGCCGATGTTGTGCAGCGAGTTGACCGCGATGTTGGCGTGCGCCAGGTCGCCGACGGTGCGGATCGGGCCGCCCGGCTTGACCAGCACCTGGGAGACGTCCTTGGCCGGGTCCGCGCCGGAGCCGCAGCAGTTGTGCACCAGCTTGATGTCCAGCCCCTGCTCGGCGGCCTGGAAGTCGCTGATCACGTTGGCGTAGCCGATCTGGTTCTCCTGCTTCACCGTCGCCGGGATCAGCGCGGCCCCGCTGTCGGCGACGTGCACCGTCACGTCGAGCCCGTGCTTGGCGAAGATGCCTTCGCTGACGCCGAGGTACAGCGGCGCGGCGTCGATGGTCGGGATGATGCCGACCCGCAGCGCGGTGCGCCCGTCGGCGGTCTTGGTGAGCTCCGGCCCGCCGCAGGCGGCCAGCGCCACCACCGCGAACAACGCGACCAGCGCCGCGAAGACCCTGGGGATTCCCCGCATTTTCTCCTCCAACCTAATGCGCGGACGCGGGCTCGGTGTTGACCATTGCCCTGATCCGGCTGAACACGTGTGCCCGCAGGCGGGCGAATTCCGGCAGTTCCTTGGTGCCGATCTGGTCCCGCTGCGCGGGCAGGTCGATCGGCACGATCTCGTCGATCCGGCTGGGCGAGCGGCTCAGGATCGCCACCCGGTCGCTGAGGTAGACCGCCTCGTCCACGTCGTGGGTGACGAACACCAGCGCCAGGTCCGTCTCGTCGCGCACCCGCAGCAGGAGGTCTTCCAGGTCGGCGCGGGTCTGCGCGTCGACCGAGGCGAACGGCTCGTCCATGATCAGCACCTGCGGCCGGTACGCGATCGCGCGGGCGATCGCCACCCGCTGCTGCATGCCGCCGGAGAGCTGCCACGGGTACTTCGAGCCCGCCGCGGAAAGGCCGACCTGCGCGAGCGCGGTGTCGACGCGCTCGCGCCGCTCGGCGGCGGACAGCCCGAGGTTGCGCAGCGGCAGTTCGACGTTGCGCCGCACGGTGAACCACGCCATCAGCGAGCGGGCGTAGTCCTGGAACACCACCGCGAACTCCGGTGGCGGGCCCACGACCTCCCTGCCGTTGAACCGCACGGTGCCCTCCGTGGGCTTGGCCAGCCCGGTGAGGCAGCGCAGCACGGTCGTCTTGCCCGCGCCGGACGGGCCGACGATGGTGAAGAACTCCCGCTCGCCGACCGTGAAGGTGACGTCGTCGACGACCCGCGCGGTTCCGGTGCGGGTGGGGAATTCCTTGGCGATGTTGGTTACTTCGAGCATGTCTTCCTCACCGGTGTCCGAAGTGGAGCGCGCCTCATCGAGCCCGCTCCGCGCGTTTCTCCCAGGGCAGGAGCAGTTTCTCGGCCACGCCGAACAGCCAGGTCAGGGCGAAGCCGAGGACGCCGAGCAGCAGCACCCCGGACCACATGTCGGTGATGCGGAAGGTGTTCTGCGCGTCGACGATGACGAACCCGATGCCCTGGTGGCTGCCGACCATCTCGCTGGTGACCGTCAGGATCAGGCTCAGCGGGATGGCGACCCGGATGCCGCTGGCGATGCGCGGCGCGGCCGCGGGCAGCACGATGTTCAGCTGCCGGCGCACGCCGGTGATGCCGTAGACGCTGGCGGTGTCGCGCAGCGTCGGCTCCAGCGAACGCGTGCCGTCCAGCGCGTTGAGCAGCACCGGCCACACGCAGCCCAGCGCGATCAGGAACACCTTCATCTCGGTGCCCAGCCCGAACAGCATCATCGCGAACGGCAGCAGCGCGGTGGCCGGGATGGCGCGGACGAATTCGATGCTCGGCGACAGCGCCCGGTGCAGCAGCGGGACCTGGCCGAGCGCCACGCCGACCACGATGCCCACGACGACGCCGATGACCAGACCGGACAGCAGGTTGCCGATGCTGGAAGCGATGTCGGCGCGGCCCTCGGCGGACAGCCAGTGCTCCTGGGCGGTTTCCAGGATCCGGCTCAGGGGTGGGAAGTAGACGCTGGCGGAGTTCTCGGTGGCCAGCCACCAGATCGCCACGGTGGCGACGGCGCCGACCACGCCGAGCAGTGCGGACAGGACTCGTCGGTTCATCGCGGGCCCCGATTCGCCGCGTCCCAGTGCAGCACCCGCCGCTCCCCCGCGGCCAGCGCGATGTTGATCAGCCAGCCGAGCAGGCCGGTGACGATGATGTACGCGTACATCAGGTCCGGCGAGCCGCCGGCGCGGTTGAGGCTGATCTGCGCGCCCAGGCCCGGCACGCCGATGATGATCTCGGCCGTGACGACCAGGATCAGCGAGGTCGCCGAGGCGACCCGGATGCCGGTCATCAGGTACGGCAGCGCCGAGGGCAGCGCCACCCAGCGCAGGGTCTGCGCCCTGGTCAGCCCGTAGCAGCGGGCGGTTTCCGCGGTGACCTGGTCGACCGCCCCCGCGCCCGCCGTCGTGGCCACCAGCAGTTGCCAGAACGCCGCGAACGTGGCCAGGAACAGCTCGCTCTGCTTGCCGGTGCCCAGCGCGAGCACGACCAGCGGGATCAGCGCCACCGACGGGACCGGGCGGAGGAACTCCACGACCGGCCTGGTCAGGGCCCGCACCCACCACACCGTGCCCAGCACCAGCCCGAGCGGGACCGCCAGCACGGCCGCCAGCACCAGCGCCACGAACCAGCCCTGCAGCGTCTGGCCGAGCTGGAGCCACAGCTGCGCCCCGGCCAGTTCCGGCAGCAGCGCCGCGACGATCTGGCTGACCGGCGGGAAGTAGTCCGCCGGGAGCACGCCGGTGCGGGTGAGGACCTCCTCCAGCACCAGCAGGACCACGACGGTGCCCGCCGCCGGCTGCCAGCCCGGCCGGGTGGGCCGGGCGGTGTGCACGGCGGTCATGACGTGCTCCCGCGCTGTTCCGCGGAATGCAGGCTGCGGGCGAACTCGGCGACCCGGATCTGCCGCACCCTGGTGAGGTGATCGGCCATGATCTGGCGGGCCCGGGCCGGGTCGCGGTCGCGCAGTGCGGCGACCAGTTCGTGGTGCTGCTGCTGGCCCTTGGAGATCTCCGCCAGGTCCTGGACCTTCATCAGCGGGTTGTAGATCTTCTGCACGTCCATCAGCTGGTTGATCATCCGGATCAGCGTCCGGTTGCGGCTGCCGGCGCGCAGCGCCTCGTGCCAGCGCACGTTCGCGGCGAGGATCGCCTCGCCGGTGGCGGCCTGCGTCGCGGTGTCGCCGGCGTCGATCGCGGCCCGCAGCGTCGCGATGAGCTCGTCGAGCTGCTCGGTGAGCTGTTCGAGGTGGGCGAGCCGGAAGTCGTCGCAGTCGGTGGCGGCCTTCTCCACGGCGGCGCACTCCAGCAGGATGCGCACGTCGAAGACCTCGATGATCTCCTCCGGGCTCAGCTCGTCCACGACGTAGCCGCGCTTCTGCTTGGTGATCAGGCCTTCCTGGGCCAGTCGCGCCAGCGCCTCCCGGACCGGCGTGCGGGACACGCCGAAGCGGGCCGCCAGCGCGGTTTCCAGCAGCACGGTGCCCGGCTTGAGCTGCTGCTCCAGGATCAGCCTGCGGAGGTTCGCGTACTGCTCGGCGGCCGCGTCGGCGGTGCTCACGTCGCCGCACCTCCGAGCAGTTCCGCCGCGCGGCGCGCGAGCACGTTGCGGTCGATCTTGTTGGTCGAGGACAGCGGCAGCTCGTCGACGATCCAGACCCGGCGCGGGTGCGCGTACGGTTCGGCGTTGTCCAGCACGTGCTTCCGCAGCTCGTCGGGGCCGGCCTGGGTGGACGGGCGGAGGCTGACGAACGCGACCGGCTTGTGGCCCTTGATCTCGTCGGGCACCCCGATCACCGCGGCCTGGCGGACGGCCGGGTGCGATTCGAGGATCTCCTCCACCGCCGCCGGGTAGACGTTCTCGCCGCCGCTGGTGAACATGTCGTCCTCGCGGCCGGTGAAGAAGTAGAACCCGTTCTCGTCGACGCGGAAGACGTCCTTGGTGTGGTAGAAGCCGTCCGCGGTCACCGGGCTGGGCAGGTCGGGCCGCCGGTGGTAGCCGGTCATCAGCGCCGGGCAGCGGATCTCCAGCACGCCCTCGCCGGCGGCGGTCGCGCCGGTGGAATCCACCAGCCGCAGCTCGACGTTGGGGTCGGCCACGCCGACCGAGCCGTCGGGAGTGGGCAGGCCGCCCGGGTGATCGGTGAACGCCACCGGCCCGGATTCCGTCGTCCCGTAGCCGAAGTGCAGGTCGGCGCGCGGGAACAGGGCGCGGACGTCGTGGAACAGCGCCTGCGATGCGGGCGCGGAGCCCATGAACACGTCGATGACGCTGCCGGTGTCCACGGTGGCCACGAGGTCGTCCTCGCGGAGCAGCAGCGCGAACATCGGCGGAACGCCGGTCACCCGGGTCACCCGGTGCTCCCCCACCGCCTGGAGGAACTGCCGCGCGGAGAACTCGGGCAGCAGCACCACGGTCGCGCCGACGCCGAACGCCTGCTGGCAGTTGGCCAGGGCGTTCATGTGGTACAGCGGCGCGGCCACCAGGTAGCGGGCGTCGGCGGGGCCGGGCGTGCTCGCCCGCAGGCCCAGCACCCACAGGTGGCTGTGCTGGGACAGCACGACGCCCTTCGGGCGGCCGGTGGAACCCGAGGTGTAGAGGATCATCGCCGGGTCTTCGGGATCGGGCACGACCGAGGCGAACTTCCCGTCGCTGCGGGGCGTCCGCTCGATCAGACTGTCGAGCTCCCACGCCCGGACGCCGCTGCCCGCGACGAGCTCGGCGCCGCGCGCGTCGGCGAAAACCGCCTTCGCACCGGCGTTCTCCAGCACGTACGCGACGCCGTCGCTGGGCAGCTTGTAGCTGACCGGCACCGGCACGAACCCGGCGCGCTGCAGGGCGTAGAACGCCACCAGCCACTCCGGGGTGTTCTCGCCGATGATGCCCACCGCGTCGCCGCGGCTCGGGCCCTGGCCCGAGGTCCAGGCGGCGACCGCGTCGACCGCCGCGTCGAACTCGCGGTAGGTCAGCCGGCGGGCGCCGGATCCGGTCACGGCGATGATGGCCGGCGCGTCCGGCCGGTCCGCGGTGACGACGTCGCCCTGGTTGCGGTAGTCGAAGTAGCTCATGCTCTTCCTCACTGCGCCGCGGCGGACAGGAAGGTGCCCCGCCCGATGGCGACGGTCCGGCCGTCCTGGTCGAGCACCTCGGCCTCGGCCACCGACACCTGCCTGCCGGGCCGGATCAGGCGGCCGATCACCCGCAGGTCGCCCGGCAGCGCCGCGCGCAGGTAGTTGACGGTCAGGTCCACTGTGGGCACGCCGCGGCCGATGGTGCCGGTGAGCGCCCAGTCGGCGGCGAGGTCCAGCAGCGAGGCCAGGATCCCGCCGTGCGTGGCGCGGGTTTCATGGTTGCCGATCCACTCCTCGCGCCAGCGAGCGGTGAGTTCGATGCGGTCCTTGGTCAGCTCGACGACCCGCAGGTCCAGCCACCGGTGGTAGGGCGCGGCCCGCAGCAGTTCCTCGACGTCGGAGGCGGTCAGCCCGGCCATCACTCGTCGCCCCACGGGTCGACGACGATCTTGCCGATGAACTTGCGGTCTTCCAGCCGGGCCAGCCCCTCGCGGGCCCGGGACAGCGGCAGGACCTGGTCGATCAGCGGCTCGTAGTCGCCGGCCGCCACGCCGTCCAGCAGGGCGCGGAAGTCGTCGCCGGTGAAGCCGTTGGAGCCGATCACCTGCAGCTCGAAGGTCCAGATGTAGCGCAGGTCCTCGGTCGGGTCGTAGCCCGCCGTGGCGCCGCAGACCAGGATCTTGCCGCCGAGCTTCACGCAGCGCAGCGTCGGCGCCCAGGTGTCGCCGCCGGTGTAGTTGATCACCACGTCGACGCCGGTGTCGTAGCTGTAGCGCTGCGGCTTGCCGTGGTGCTCCTTGACGTAGTCCAGGAAGCTCTCGGTCTTGTAGTTGACGACCTCGTCCGCGCCGATCTCCTTGAGCTTCGCGCCCTTCTCGTCGTCGCCGACGGCGGCGATCACGTGCGCGCCGAGCTTCTTGCAGAGGATCACCGAGGCGGTGCCGACGCCGCCGGAGGCGCCGAGGATCAGCACCTTGTCGCCGGCCTTGACGGTCTCCTTCCCGACGATCATCCGGTGCGCGGTGCCGTAGGCCACCGGCAGCGCCGCGGCCTGGGCGTACTCGACCTCGTCGGGCAGCGGGATCAGCTGCTCGGCCGACACCAGCGCGTACTGCGCGAGGCCGCCGTCGAGGGTCTCGCCCATCAGGCCCCGCTCCGGGTGGATCGGGTGCACCAGCACGCGGTCGCCGACGGACCAGCCGGTCACGCCCTCGCCGAGCTCGGCGACGTCGCCCACCAGGTCCAGGCCGATGACCACCGGGAACGGGATCTTGATGCCCGGCATGCCGCGGGTGGTGAAGATGTCGTGGTAGTTGAACGACGTCGCCCGCACCTTGATCACGACGTGGCCGGGGGTGGCGGTGGGCTTCGGGTGGTCGTCGCGGAGGCGGAGCTGATCGAGGTCGCCGTGCCCTTCCAGGACCAGCGCGCGCATCGTGTCGGTCATCGGTGGCGGTTTCCCATCGGTGTTCGGTTTTCGGTGCGGTTCAGCGGAATTCGACGAGGCCGTGCTCGCCGGAGAGGGTGAGGGCGAGCCCGGCGGGTCCGGCGGCCAGCCGCAGCGAGGTGCCGATCGCCGTCAGCACCGGGCGCACGCCGTCGGGATCCGGGTGGCTGCCGGTGAACGACACCAGCTCCACCTCCGGCGGTCCGACGGCCGGCGACGTCGTGGTGCCCCAGTCGATGAGGAACGGGACGACGCCGCCGGGCAGCCCGTTCGGCGGTTCGGTGAGGCGCCATTCGAGCAGCTCGCCGGTGGTGGTGCGGCGCTGTCCCGGGCCGACCGGGCCGATGTGCGCCGCGGCCTCGTCGATGTCGGCCGGGTGCACCGCCCAGGCGGCCACGCGGGGTTCGCGCAGCGCCGCCAGCCCGAAGGTGAGGGCGTCGTCGCCGACGGTGCGGTCGGGATCCGGCCCGATGATCTCCAGGTAGCTGTCGCCGCCGAAGGAGACCAGGTAGTTGCGGGTGCCGCGGTCCGGGTGGGCGCCGCCCGCGGCGGGCCGCACGCCGGTGCGAGCGGTGAACTCGGCGACCGTCTCGTCCAGCGCCGGCGTGGCGATCACGACGTGGTCCAGTCGCGGCGGGATCGCCGGCGTCTCCGTTTCGCCCATCGGTTCGTCCTCCGTCCGGATGCGTTGCGTGCATCCTCTGCCGCGAATGTGTACACGTCAAAGATTTGTGTATACGTTCCACCATGTGAACGTCCGCACTGTCGCGCGCGAGCGTTCCTGCTGTTCAGGGCAACGAAAAACGGCCCCCACCAGATGGCGGGAGCCGCTTGCGGGGAGTGCCCGGCGCGTTACTCGAAGCGCGAGGTGTCACCGGCGCCGCGGCGGACGATCTCCGGCTCCGGGCCGGAGAAGTCGATCACCGTGGTGGGTTCGGTGCCGCACTCGCCGGAGTCGATCACGGCGTCCAGGACGTGGTCGAGCTCGTCCTTGATCTGCCAGCCCTGCGTCATCGGCTCCTCCTCGCCGGGCAGCAGCAGCGTGCTGGACAGCATCGGCTCGCCGAGCTCGGCCAGCAGCGCCTGCACCACGACGTGGTCCGGGATGCGCACGCCGACGGTCTTCTTCTTCGGGTGCATCAGCCGGCGCGGCACTTCCTTGGTGGCGGGCAGGATGAACGTGTAGCTGCCCGGAGTCGACGCCTTGATGGCGCGGAACACCGCGTTGTTGATGATCACGAACTGGCCGAGCTGAGCGAAGTTCTGGCACACCAGGGTGAAGTGGTGCCGGTCGTCGAGGTGCCGGATGGCCCGGATCCGGTCGATGCCGTCCTTGTTGCCGAGCTGGGCGCCGAGCGCGAAGCACGAGTCCGTCGGGTACGCGATGAGGCCGTTGTCGCGGACGATGTCCACCACCTGGCCGATCGCGCGCCGCTGCGGGTTCTCCGGATGCACGTCGAAGTACTTCGCCATGCGAGAAGCTTAGGATCGCCCGCAAGTCCGGGCTCACCGGCGTGCGGATTCGATCGACCGGCAGGTTTGAGACCTCACCGTGGCTAGCCACGGTGAGGTCTCAAACCTGCCAGATCCCGGCCCCGGTCGGGATTGTCGGGAACTTCGCCGGAGGAGCGCTCGTGGCGCGTCGTCCGCACGCCGCATTCGGGATCGCCGCAGGCATGATCGCCGGGGCGACCCTGCTGCAGCCGGTGCTCGGCCGGTCCGCTATTGGTGCGGCTGGGCTGCTCGTCGTCTGGGGCATCGCCTACGGCGCCGTGCCGGTCGCCTCGCAGACGTGGTTCGCGAAGTCCGCCCCGCACGCGCCGGAAGCGGCGTCGGTGCTGTTCACCGCGTCGTTCCAGGCGACCCTCTCTACGGGAGCCTTGGTCGGCGGCGTCATCCTGGACCGGACGTCCCCGTCGACGGTCATGGCGCTCGGTGGTGCGACGGCAGCCCTGGTGGTGCTGGCGACGTGGCTGCACTTCGCGATGCGCGTGCCTTGGCCCAAGGCCGACTAGAGGCCTTCGCTGCGAGGTCCTCGGGTCAGAGCAGGCCCTCGGACAGCAGCGCGGCGTGCAGGCCGGCGATCGTCTCCGGACGGCGCAGCGGCGCACCGAGCACATGCTCGGCCCGGGTGAGCCGGTAGCGCACCGAGTTCGGATGCAGGTGCAAGGCCTCCGCGGTGGCCGTCGTGTCGAGGTCCGCGCCCAGGTAGGCGACGACCGTTTCGAACAGCAGCGGTTGCTCCCGCAGCCCGGCCAGGAAATCGCCTGACTTCTCGGCGATCTCGGTGCTCGGCAGCCGGGCGATCAACCAGTTCGCGAGGGACAGGTCCCCGAAGTCCGCCGCAGTCAGCTTGCCGGGCACCGCGGTCATCCGGCCGAGCACGAATTCGGCGTCGGCCAGCGACTCCTTCGCCCGCCCCAGCGAGCGCACCGCGCGGCCGACGCCGACCCGCCCCGCCGGCAGCGATTCGACCGAACCGACCAAGGTTTCTCGCTCGCCCTGGGCGAAAACGAGGACATCGGCACCGTGCGCGGTGGCCAGGAACGGCATCCGGGCGGTGTTCAGCGCCGCCTCCACTTGGCCCAGCGCGCAGCGGTTCCCGGCCGGCCGGTAGACCAGCATCCGGCAGTCCGAGCCGAAGTCGAAGCCGACGATGCGGGCCCGCCGGTCCAGGTCTCCGTCGCCGTCCGCGGTGGCCCCGTCCAGCAGTGCACTTTCGAGCAGGTGCCGGCGCTGTGCGCGGAGTTCCGCAGGTTCGTGCTCACGAGCCACGTACATCACGCCCAGCAGCTGGGCCGCCGAGCGCAACACCGGCAGGAGCTGCGCCCCGTCCCCCTCCCGGGCCTCCCTGACCAGCCAGCCGAACATGTAAGGCCCGGTTCGCACCGGCAGCGCGAGGTACCGCAGATCGTCGACGCCGACCTCTGCCGGGCCGTTGGCCGGCTGCGCGTGCAGCGCCTCGCGCAACTCCCTGGCGTGCCGGTGGTCTTCCGGCCAGTTGGGCCGGCCATCGGTGCGCAGCAGGATCACTTCGGTGCCCACCAGCGGTTGCAGCCGCCGCAGCAGTGCGATCTCGGGGGCTTCGGCATGCGCCAACGGGTCGTCCTCCTCCACTCCCATCAGGTATGCCTGCGTCTGCAGCACCCGTTGCAGCAGTTCCGGGGAGGAGCCCAGCACCTTCTGCTGCACGAAGCCGATCACGTCCCGGTGCGGCGTCTCCAGCGGCACCTCGATCACCGGGAACCCCAACCGGTCCGCCTCGTCCAGCAGTGCCGTCGGGACCCGCCGCGTGACGATGCCGGTCGCGTAGCCGAGCGCAGCGATGTTGGACCCCGCGAGCTCCCGAACCAGCGCCCGCTGCTCCGCCGGCTTGCGCTGGATGCGCATGCCGGTCGTCAGCAGCAGCCAGTGCGGCGGCACCCACCGCGACGGGTTGGCGATCTCGATGGCGTGCGCGCCGTCGATCTGGCGGGCGGGGCCGGTGTCGGCCGCGGTCAGCAGCCGCAGTCCCAGCCTCGCCTCGGCGAGCAGGTCCGCGAGGCGCAGCGGGCCGTCATCGGGCAGGATCCTCACCCGCCCATCCTGCACATGGCGGGTGGCGTTCAGGCAACCGCCGGATCACGCGGGCGTCATCCGGCGTTGCCGAGCGCCCGGTCATTCCCGCAGGTCGTCGAGCGTGGTTTCCGGGGCGATCCGGGCGCCGTCGATGCGCAGCTCGACGATGGCCGGGAGGCCTGCGGCGAAGGCTCGGTCCAGCGCCGGACCTACCTGCCCGGTTTCCTCGACCAGTTCGCCGTGCCCACCGAAGGCCCGGGCGTACGCGGCGAAATCGGGGTTCACCAGGCGCGTTCCAGATTCCCGGCCGGGATGCCGCAGCGCCTGGTGCTGGCGGATCGTGCCGTACATGCCGTTGCTGACCACGAGGATCACCGGCGCGGCGCCCTCGGCGACGGCCGTGGCGAACTCCTGGCCGTTCATGAGGAAGCAGCCGTCTCCGGCCACCGACACGACCCTCCGCTGCGGATGCCGGATGGCCGCGGCCACCGCCGCCGGGACGCCATAGCCCATCGAGCCGTTGCGCGGCGCCAGCTGCGCCGGAAAAGTGCGGTAGGAAAGGTAGCGCTGCGCCCACAGGGCGTGGTTGCCCGCGCCGAACGTGACGACGGCGTCAACCGGTAGGCGTTTTTGCAGCTCCGCCATGGCGATTCCGAGGTCCAGCCGGTCACCGACCGGTTGCGGCGTGCGGTACCACTCGAAACGTTCCCGCAACTCGCGCGTCCGCGCGGCCCACGGGCGCTCGTCGGGTGGCGACGTCGCAACCATGGCCCCGGCGAAGGCCGCCGGGGTGGCGAGGAACCGGTGCCGCGGCCGGTGGATCGCGGCGTGCCCTTCCGGGTCCGGCAACACCGACACGACCGCGGCGTCCGGCCGCACCAGCGACCAGCCGTCCGAGGCGACGTCGCCGAGTGGGGTGCCGACCGCGATCACGACATCCGCGCCGGCGAGTGCGCGAGCGGTTTCGTCGTCCCGGCCGAAGCCCAGGAATCCCGCGTAGGAGGCCGATTCGTTGTCCAGGAGGTCCTGATGCCGGAAGTCGGTGACGACCGGCAGCTCCCAGTTCTCGGCCCACTGCCGGATCAGCGCGGCTGCGCCGGGTTCCCAGGGCGAACCGCCGAGCACCACCAGCGGCCGCCGGCTGTCGGCGATCAGGGCCGCCACCGAGTTCGCCTGCTCGGCCGCGATCGCCATTTGCGGCAGCGGGAACGGTTCCCCGTCCGCCACCTCGGCGGCATCGCGGAGCATGTCCTCCGGCAGACCCACCACGACCGGACCGGGGCGACCGCTGCGCGCGATGAGGAAGGCCTGCGCCAGCTGTTCGGGGATCCGGTCGGCTCGGTCGATCGTCAGCACGGACTTCGCCGATGCGCCGAACGTGCGAGCCAGGTCGAACTCCTGGAACGCTTCGCGATCGCGTTCGCCGCGCGGGATGAGGCCGACGAACAGCAGCAACGGCACCCGGTCCTGCCAGGCGGTGTGCAGGGCGACCAGGGCGTTCGACGCGCCCGGCCCCCGCGTCACCAGGCACACGCCGACGCCGCCGGTGAGCCTTGCGTCCGCGTCGGCCATGTACGCCGCGCCGCCTTCGTGGCGGCAGACGACGAGCCTGATCGGCGAGTCGTGCAGCGCGTCGAGCACCTCCAGGTAGCTCTCACCCGGCACGCAGAACGCCGTGGTGACACCGTGCTTCTCCAACTGCGCGACGACGAGTTCGCCACCGCTGCGGGCCGTGTTCACCGTTCGCTCCCCTCACTCGATCGCCAGGCTTGGAATCACACGGCGTCCCATTCGGGGGCGCGGCGGCTGACGTGGTGCGCGCCCACGGAGCCGGCCAGCGTGATGAACGCGATCAGCGCCAGCAGCAGCGCGGGTCCCCACGACTGCCCGCCGGTCACGCCCAGCGCCCAAGTGCCGGCCAGCGGCCCGAACCCGGCCAGGATGTTCGCCAGCCCGACCGACAAGGCGACGCCGCTGTAGCGAAGCCGGGCCGGGAACATCACCGACAGCGCGACACCGATCGGCCCGTACGGGATGGAGATCGCGCCGATGCCCAGCGAAACACCGGCGATCACCAGTACCGGGATCTTGGAGTCGACCAGCCAGAACACCGGGAAGGCGACCAGCACCGAGATCGTCGCGCCGATGACGCACACCTTCGCCGCGCCGATCCGGTCGGCGAGACGGCCCGCGACGATGATCACCAAGATCTCGACCACGGCGCCGACGAGCGTCGCGTTCAGCGCCAGCGTGCTGCTGAGCTGCAACGTCTTCGAGATGTAGCTGATCATGAAGGTGGTGAGCACGAAGAACGCCGCAGTACCCGCCAGGTACGCCGCGCCGCCGATGATCAACCGCCCCCACGCGGTGCGGATCGTCTCCAGCACCGGCAGCTTCTCCTCCTTCTGCTCGGCCAGCGCCGCCCGGAACAAGGGCGATTCCTCCACCTTGACCCGCAGGTACAGCGCGATCGCCAGCAGCACGAACGCGGCCAGGAACGGCACCCGCCAGACCCAGGACCGGAACATCTCGTCAGGCAGCAACGTCAGCACCGCGAAGACGCCGGAGGAGACCAGGGTCGCCGTCGGTGAGCCGAGTTGCGGCACCGCCGCGTAACGCCCGCGCTGCTCCGGCGGGGCGTGCTCGATCGCCAGCAGCGCCGCGCCGGTCCACTCGCCACCCGCCGAAATCCCCTGCAACAGCCGGAGCACGGCCAGGATGATCGGCGCCGCGATCCCGATGGTCTGGTATGACGGCAGCAAGCCGATGAGCCCGGTGGCCACGCCCATCAGCGTCACGGTGCCGATCAGCGCCGCCCGGCGGCCGAGGCGGTCGCCGATGTGGCCGAAGATCACCGCCCCGACCGGCCGGGCGACGAAGCCCAGCGCGAAGGTCACCAGCGAGGCGATGACGCCGATGGCCGGGTCCAGCGCGGGGAAGAACAGCGCCGGGAAGACCAGGGCGGCCGCCGTTCCGTAGATGAAGTAGTCGTACCACTCGAGGGCGGTGCCGAAGTACGTGGCCAGGGCGATCCGGCGGATCTCCGCGGACCGGTTCGGCTTCGCGGCCGGTTCGACGGCTGTCGCCTCGGGCATGAGCGGTCCCTTCACGGGCGAGCACTGGATGCCGTGGCGTGCTCGGCCTGGCAGCGGAATGCGATGTGGACATGCTCAGCACCCGGCGCGGCGCTGTCATTGGCGAAAGCGAGAAACAAAACGCGGCTATTGGTGGATCCACCACTGGCGTTTCCGCGTCCGATGCGCAGCGGCCGATCCTAGCCGGAACAAGGTCTTTACCCGATCTCGTGTCCTTCGGCTATGCTCGGCGCCGACGCCGCGAACGTCGGTCCACAATGGAGTGTCGTGTCGCTTTCCCGGCCGGTGGAAGGATTTCGGAGAACCGATGAAGATCGATCTGATCCTGCGCAACGGCCACGTGTGGACGATGGGCGAGCCGGGACGCACCCACGCGCTGGGCGTCCTCGGCGGCCGGATCGTGGCGGTGGGCGACGACGCCACCGGCCTCGAAGCAGACCAAGTGGTCGATCTCGGCGGCCGCACCGTCATCCCCGGTTTCCACGATGCCCACGCGCACACGGGACGCTTCGGCCTCGGGCTCACCCAGTTGGACCTGTCGGACGCCACCGGCCTCGACGACATCTACCAGCGGGTGGCCCGCCGCGCGGCGGACCTGCCGGAGGGTGCCTGGCTGATCGGGCACAGCTACGAGCCCGCCGGGTACGGTGGCGGGCACCCGCGCCGCGACGACCTGGACCGGATCGCCCCGGCCCACCGCGTCTGGCTGAAGCACCGCAGCGAGCACATGGGCGTCGGGAACACGTTGGTCCTCGACGACGCGGGCGTGTTCGGCACCGACCAGGTGCGCGGCGGGATCATCGAGCGCGACGGCGCGGGCGAGCCGACCGGGCTGCTGCAGGAACAGGCGCAGGCACTGGTCAACGACCTGCTGGTGCCGGTAGCGATCCGGGAGCTCGTCGAGGCGATCGGCGCGGCGCACCAGAGGTACGTCGCCGAGGGCCTCGTCGCCTGCCAGGAAGCGGGCATCGGCGGCGGCTGGATCGGACTGAGCCCGGTCGAGCTCGCCGCCTACCAAACCGCGCGGCGCGAAGGAGGGCTGCGCGTCCGGACGACCCTGATGCCCACCTACGAAACACTGCGGGAACTCAACGGACACGACGCCGACGAGCTCGAACTCGGCCTCGACCTCGGGTTGACCACCGGACTCGGCGATCCGATGCTGCGGCTGGGCGCGGTGAAGATCTTCGCCGACGGGGCGTTGGCCAGCCGCACCGCCGCGATGACCGACGATTTCTCCAACGAGCCCGGCAACCGAGGTGTGCTGCAGCTGGAACCCGAAGAGCTCCGGGGCCGAATCATCAGAGCGCACCGCTCGGGCTGGCAGGTCGCGACGCACGCCATCGGCGACCGCGCGGTCGGCCTCGCCATCGACGCCTACCGGGAGGCGTTGACCCGGTGGCCGCGTGCGGACGCCCGCCACCGCATCGAGCACTGCTCCGTGACCACGCCCGAACACGTCAGCGCACTCGCCGAGCTGGGTGTCGTTCCGGTGCTGCAGAACTACTTCATCCACACCCTCGGCGACGCGGTGCTGTCCAACGTCGGCCCGCAGCGCCGCGACTGGGTCTACCGGCTCCGGTCCCTGCTCGATGCCGGGATCCCGGCGGCGGGCAGCTCCGACCGGCCGGTAGCGGACGGCGCGCCGCTGAAGGCGATCCAGCGCATGCTGACCCGCCGCACGGCCGGCGGAGAGGCCTTCTCCCCGCACGAAGCGGTTTCCTTCGAAGAAGCTCTGCGCTGCTACACCGTCAACGCCGCGCACAGCGCGTTCCTGGAGCACCAGCTCGGGACGCTCACCCCGGGCAGGCTCGCCGACGTGGTCGTGCTGGCCGAAGACCCGACGGCGGTCCCCGCCGATTCCCTCGACCAGATCGGCATCGCGGCGACCATCATCGGCGGCCGACCCGCCCACGACCCCGACGCCCTGCTCGGCTGATGCCCGGTTGCGCGATGTCGGCGATCGCGCCCCGGACATCGCGGCGGCGGCCGGACACCGTACCGGCCCGGTCAGACCAGTACAACGGCTGTCATCTGCGAGTTCACCTGATAGATTCGGCACCGCAACGCGATTCGTCCATTCAGGATCGTCACGTCTGATTCCGGTGCGGCCCAAGCACTTCACCACCGCCCGACAACCTGTTCCCTCGTCCTGCCCCTGCACGAGAAGGGACGGTCGATGTTCAAGAAAGCCATCGTTTCCTGCGCCGCTCTGCTGTTGTCGGCCGCCTGCGCCGGTCCCGGCTCGGCCGGCGACGCGTCCGACTACCCCGAAGACGAGATCCGGCTGATCGTCCCCTACGCCGCCGGTGGCCCCACCGACATCGCCGGCCGCGCGGTGGCCCGCTTCCTCGAACGAGACCTCGGTCGACCGGTGGTCGTCGAGAACCTGCTCGGCGCGTCGGCCACCACCGGCACCACCGAGCTGGTCCAGAGCAAGCCAGACGGCTACACGATCGAGATGGCCACCACCTCGCCGCTGGTGCTGGTTCCGCAACTGCAGAACCTGGGCTACGACAAGGACTCCGTGGCGACCATCGGCGTATCGATGCAGATCGCTTCCGTGCTGGCGGTTCGCGCCGACTCGCCGTACCGCACGGCCGAGGAGTTCTTCGCGGCGGCGCGGCAGAATCCGGACCGCATCACCGTGAGCCTGCCCGGTGCGAACACCCCGCAGGGCATCGAACTGCGGCGGCTGCGCGACGAACACGGGGTGGCGCTGTCCCTCGTGCCCTTCAACGGCGACGCCGAGGCCGTCGCGACCCTGCTCGGCGGCAACTCCGATGCGTTCTTCGGATCCTCCGGCGACGTGGTGATGTCGCGGATCCGGTCCGGCGAATTCCGCGCGCTCACCGTGGGTTCCGCCCAGCGCCTGCCGTACCTGCCGGACACGCCGACGTTCACCGAACTCGGCTTCGCCGGGCTGACGCTGAGCACCTCGACCTACGGCCTCGTCGCGCCCGACGGCACCCCGCCGGAGATCACCAGGCGGCTCGAAGCGGCGCTGCGGTCGGCGCTGGAAGATCCGGCCGTCCGCGAGCAGATCGGCGCGGAGTACATCCCGGCCCAGTTCATCGGTGCCCAGGATTTCCGCGCCCTGCTGGACGAATCGTGGGCGATCTACGAACCGATCCTGCGTCGGTGACGGAATCGAGGTGGTGGTGTCATGCGAACGAAGAAGATCGCGATGACCGTCGCGCTGCTGGCCGCACTCGTGCTGCCGGTGGCCTGCGGGTCGGGCGGCGGGAAGTCGGACTACCCGGCCGACGAGATCCGGCTGATCGTCCCGTACACGCCCGGCGGGCCGACCGACCTCGCGGCGCGCACCATGGGCGACTACTTCCAGCGCAGCCTGGGCCAGCCCGTGGTGGTCGAGAACATGCCCGGCACGGCCGGTTCGGTGGCGATGAACGAGCTCGTGTCCAGCAAACCGGACGGTTACACCTTGAAGCTGATCGCGGCACCGGCCACCGTCATCACGCCGCTGATCCAGGACGTCGGCTACGGCCCCGGCGACTTCGAGACGGTCGGCGTCATCTCCGAGATGCCGTCGGTGCTCTCGGTCGGCACCGGGTCGAAGTTCACCACCGCCGAGCAGTTCTTCGCCGAGGCGAAGGCCCGGCCGGCACAGCTCAAGGTCGGCGTACCGGGCGCGACGACCTCGCAGGCCATCGAATTGCGCCGCCTGGCAGGCGAGTACGGGGTGCAGGTCACCGTGGTGCCGTTCAACGGCAACATGGAGATGATCCCGGCCCTGCTCGGCGGCAACATCGATGCGCTGTTCTCCAACCTCTCCGAGGACATTCGCGCGCAGTTCGACGCGAACGCCTTCCGGCCGCTGGCCATCAGCCCGCGCGGCCGGGTCGACTACCTGCCGCAGGTGCCCACCCTGCACGAACTCGGCTACCAGAGCCTGACCTACAGCACGTCGCTGTTCGGGCTCGGCGTGCCGAAGGGGACGCCGCCGGAGATCATCGACGAGCTGGAGCAGACCCTGCGGGCCGGGCTGCAGGATCCGCGGGTGCGCGAGCAGCTCGACGAGGCCTACGTCCCCGACCAGTTCATCGACCGCAACGCGTTCCGGGCCCGGCTGGACGAGATCGTCCGGGTCTACGGCCCGGTGGCCAAGCAGATCGGCGGTAACTAGGTTGGCCGCCCGCGAGCCGCGCC
Source organism: Saccharopolyspora sp. NPDC045839 (assembly GCF_056431645.1). NCBI lineage: Bacteria > Bacillati > Actinomycetota > Actinomycetes > Pseudonocardiales > Pseudonocardiaceae > Saccharopolyspora > Saccharopolyspora sp. NPDC045839. The sequence continues at coordinate 65,045 of NZ_JBWKKH010000002.1, read as the reverse complement.
GATCCGGTTTCGCGCACCGCATCGGCGGCGCGGTGGCGCTGCTGGTGGGCGTTTTCTTCGTGGTGCAGGCCCATTCCCTCACCCTCGGTGATTTCGCCGCCCCGGGGCCGGGATTGTGGCCGTTGCTGATCGGGCTGGTCATGACCGGCGCCGCGATACTGGTGCTGCTCACCGATTCCGGCGCCGACCACGAGCCGCTCACTCCTGCCGCACGCAACGTCGTGTTCGGCATCGCGGGGCTGGCGGTGTTCATCGCGGCGTTCACGTACCTGGGCTTCATCCTGCCCGGCCTGGTGACGTTCGCCTGCTGGCTGCGGTTCCTGGCCCGCGAGTCGTGGCGCAACGCGCTGCTCCTCGCGGTGGTGCTCACCGCGGTGTTCTACGTCCTGTTCGTGCCGGTGCTGGGTGTGCCGTTCCCGCAGGACGTGGTGGCCGCGCTTTGGGGAGGTGACTGATGATGGGGTTCGAGTCGATCCTCACCGGGTTCGAGGTCGTCTTCGCGCCGGAGAACCTGCTCTACGTCTTCCTGGGCGTGCTGATCGGGACCGTCATCGGCGTGATGCCGGGGTTGGGTCCGACTGCGACGATCGCGCTGCTGCTGCCGCTCACCTACGGCATCGAGCCGGAATCCGCGGTCATCATGCTGGCCGGGATCTACTACGGGTCGATGTACGGCGGCACCATCACATCGGTGCTGCTGCAGCTGCCCGGCGAGGCGGCGTCGGTGGTCACCACGTTCGACGGGTACCAGATGGCCAAGCAGGGCCGCGCCGGTCCCGCGCTGGGCATCTCGGCCATCGGGTCGTTCATCGGCGGAACCGCGGCGGTGGTCGGCCTGACGCTGTTCGCCCCGCTGCTCGCGTCGTTCGCCGTCCGTTTCGGCCCGCCGGAGTACACCGCGCTCACCGTGCTGGGCATCCTGCTGGTCACCTACCTCGGCACCAAGTCGGTGCCGAAGAGCCTGGTGGCCGCGGCATTCGGATTGCTGCTCGCCTCGATCGGCCAGGACCCGATCGAGGGCACCGCGCGGTTCACGCTGGGTTTGACGGATCTGCTGGACGGCCTGGACTTCGTCGCGATCGCGATGGGTCTGTTCGGCGTCGGGGAGGTGCTCTACAACCTGGAGCGCGACACCAAGGGGTCGATGGTCACCAACAAGATCGGCCGGTTGTGGCCGACGATGCGGGACTGGGCGGCGTCGAGGGGCGCGATCCTGCGCGGCTCGATCCTGGGTTTCGTCATCGGCGTGCTGCCCGGTGGCGGTGGCGTGGTGTCCTCGTTGGCCTCCTACGCGCTGGAGAAGCGTCGGTCGCGGCATCCCGAGAGGTTCGGCAAGGGTGCCATCGAAGGTGTCGCCGGCCCGGAGACGGCGAACAACGCCTCTTCGGCGTCCGCGTTCATCCCGCTGCTGACGCTGGGCATCCCGTCGAACGTGGTGCTGGCGCTGATCTACGGCGCGCTGCTGATGCAGAACATCACGCCCGGGCCCCAGCTGGTGTCGGAGAACCCGGAGATCTTCTGGGGCGTCATCGCCTCGATGTACCTCGGGAACCTCATCCTGCTGGTGCTGAACCTGCCGCTGGTCGGGGTTTTCGTGCAGCTGCTCCGGCTGCGGGTCGGGGTCCTCGGCGCCATCGCCGTGATGGTCACGATGGTCGGGGTGTTCAGCATCAACAACGACACGTTCGACATGTGGGTCGTGCTGGTGTTCGGGGTGATCGGGTACCTGATGCGCAAGTCGGGTTTCGAGCCCGGACCGCTGGTGCTGGCGTTCGTGCTCGGCGCGATCATGGAGCGTTCGTTCCGGCAGTCGATGCTGCTGTCCAACGGCGACCTCGGCATCTTCGTGACCCGCCCGATCTCCGGCACGATCGTGCTGATCGCCGTCGCCGTGATCGCCTTCTCCGCCTTCCGGCTCGTGCGCTCGCGCAGGCGGCGCGACCAGGACGAACAGCGATCGTCGTCCGAGGTCCGCTAACGCCGGTCATCCAATGTGGAAAGCGGTGCCCGAAACCGGCGATGTCGCCTATTGACCCAGACGAGTGACCCCAGTTACATTCCCGCCGAAAAAGGGATTTCTGCCCGGACGGCGGCCATGCGCTTGTCCGAACACCGCCGAACGGCACGGAAGGCGACCGCATGAGTCAGGCGACCCGGCCTGAGCACGACGACGAGCTGCCCGATCGCGGCGCCGCGAAGACCGATATCGGCGAGATCGTCGCCGCGCACGACGAGGAACGCCCCGCCCGGCAGCTGTCCCGCCGACCGGACCTGCTCGTCTACCTGGTCGCCCTGGCCGTCGCGGTGCTGGTGCTCAAGCAGGTCTTCTACCCGCTCACCAAGGGCAACCAGTACTACCTGGTCATCTTCCTCGGCTGCACGCTGCCGCTGGTGTTCCTCTGCTACCGGCCCGGCGGCCGCCGCCCGAAGGGCGACCGCGACGACCCGGCCTGGTACGACTGGGCGCTGTCGGCGATCGCGCTGCTCGTCGGGTTCTACCCGGTGCTCCCGGTGCCCTCCGGCGGATTCGACGCGTTCCTCGACCGGCAGGGCAGTCTGTCCACGTTGGACATCGTGGCCGGCGCGCTGCTGCTCCTGCTCGTCCTCGAAGCGACCCGGCGCACCACCGGCTGGATCCTGCCGGTGATCTGCGCGGCGTTCATCGGCTACGCCTACTACGGCGGATTCCTGCCGCAGAACTGGGGAATCGCGCACGCGGGCGTGGACTTCAGCCAGATCATCAACGCGCTCTACAACGACGCCAGCGGGTTCTACGGCACACCGCTGGACGTCGCGGCCAGCTACATCGTGCTGTTCACCATCTACGGCGCGGTGCTCAACGCCTCCGGCGCGGGCCAGTTCTTCGTCGACTTCTCCTTCGCCGCGTTCAAGCGCTCCCGCACCGCGCCCGGCCGCACCACGGTGCTGTCCGGGTTCCTGCTCGGCACCGTCTCCGGTTCGGGCACCGCTACCGCGGTGAGCCTTGGCGCGATCACCTGGCCGATCCTGCGGCGCGCCGGGTACCCGAAGGAGCAGGCGGGCGGCCTGCTGGCGGCGTCGGGCATCGGCGCGATCCTGTCCCCGCCGACGCTCGGTGCGGCCGCGTTCATCATCGCCGAATACCTGCAGACCTCCTACCTGACGGTGCTGATCTGGGCCACGATCCCGACGGTGCTGTACTACCTCGGCATCGTGTTCGCGGTGGAGGCCGACGCCCGCCGCTTCGGCGCCAAGGCGGTCGAGACCGAGCACACCAGCGCGTGGCGGCTGCTGCTGCGCGGCGGATACCACTTCCTGTCCCTGGCCATCATCGTGGTGTTCCTCGCCCTGGACATCCCGCCGTTCGCGGCGGTCGTCTACGCGACCGGCGTCGCCGCGGTGTTCGCGCTGATCTCCGGGCTCGTCCGGGCCGAACACGGCCCCGGCGCCGCGGTGCTGAAGTGGTTGCGGGACATCGTGGACGCGCTCTCCGCCGGGGTTCGCGGCGCGCTGCCGGTGGTCGCGGTGTGCGCGGCGGCCGGGATCATCACCTCGACCATCACCAAGACCGGGCTGGGCCAGGAGCTCGCCGACGCGCTGGTCCAGGCCGCGCAGGCGCTCACCAGCAACCCGACCGCGATCCTGGTCTTCACCGTGGTGTTCTCGGCACTCGCCGTCGGCGTGCTCGGGCTCGCGGTGCCGGTCACGGCGTCGTTCATCATCGCGTGGGTGGTGATCGGGCCCGCGCTCGGCGCCCTCGGCGTCGCCGACGCGGAGCGGGCCATGTTCATCTTCTACTACGCGGTGCTCTCCGAGGTGACGCCGCCGACCGCGCTGGCCGCGGTGGCGTCCGCGGCGATCACCGGCGGGCGGATCACCGGCACGATGATGCAGGCCTGGAAGTACACGCTGCCCGCGTTCCTGGTGCCGATCGCGTTCGTGCTGACCGACAACGGATCGGCGCTGCTGCTGCAGACCGACCCGCTGACCGTCCTGTGGGTCGCGGCGGCGTCCATCGTGGCCGTCGCCGCGCTGAGCGTGGTGACCGGCGGCTGGCTGGCCGGGCCGGTGCGCCTCCCGGTGCGCCTGCTGTTCGTGCCCGGCGCGCTGTGCCTGCTGTACCTGGAGCCGCCGGTGGTGGCCATCGGCTTCGGCTGCTGCGTGCTGGGGCTCGTCGCACAGCTCGTCCTGCGCCGCAGGGAAACGATCAAGGAGGTTCGTGATGCGGGTTAAGGCATTGCTGGTGGCGGCCGCGGCGGCGACGCTCGTCGTGTCCGGCTGCGGCGGCAAGCAGGTGCAGGACAGCCAGGCGGGCGCGGGAGCCTGCGAGGCGGCGGACGGCCGGTTGACGATCGCCACCGGCAACACCGGCGGCGTGTACTACGTTCTCGGCGGCGGGCTCGCGCAGCTGATCAGCAACAACACCAAACTGCGCGCCACCGCGGCGGAAACCGGCGCGTCGGTGCAGAACATCCAGCAGCTGGTGGCCGGCGACTACGACATCGCGTTCACTCTCGCCGACACCGCCGCCGACGCGGTGCAGGGCAAGGCGAGCTTCGAGGGCAAGCCGCAGAAGATCCAGGCGCTGGCCCGGATCTACCCGAACTCGACGCAGGTCGTGGTGCGCGCGGACTCCGGCATCAACAGCGTCGCCGACATGCGCGGCAAGCGGATCTCCACCGGTTCGCCGAAGTCCGGCACCGAGGTCATCGCCAACCGCGTGCTGTCCTCGGCCGGGCTGAACCCGGACACCGACGTCCAGGCGCAGCGCCTGGCGCTGGGCAAGGCGGTGGACGGCATGAAGTCCGGCACCGTCGACGGCCTGTTCTGGTCCGGCGGCCTGCCGACCCCGGAGATCACCGACCTGACGACGTCCCTCGGCGGCGCGGTGAAGTTCGTCGACATCACGCCGCAGCTGGGCGCGATGCAGCAGATCAGCCCGGTCTACGAGGCGAGCACGATCCCGGCGGCGACCTACAAGCTGGCCGCGGACGTGCCGACGATCGCGGTGCCGAACCTCCTGGTGGTCCGCGAGGACTTCCCGGCGGGCAACGCCTGCGCGATCACGAAGCTGATCTTCGACAAGCGGGCGGACCTGGAGCAGGTGCACCCGTCGGCCAAGGAGATCACGAAGGACAGCGCCACCAAGACCGACCCGGTCCCGCTGCACCCGGGCGCCGAGCAGGGCCTCGCCGGCTGAGGTCCGCCGCTACAGCAGCTTGAACGGCCGGACAGTGCTCCGTCCTTCTAGGGCTGAGGCGAAGCCCGACCATTGCGGGTCAGGCCGGTCGTTCAGTAAACGGGGCTGTCATACCCCGGCCGTAAAGTGATCAGTGTGAAGGCGAACATGGCGGCGAGATTCCGCCTGTACCCAAGCCAGGTACAGGCGGAACGCCTCACGGCATGGTCGCATACCTGTCGAGCGGTGTGGAACATTGCGCTCGCGCAGCGCATCTGGGCATACAAGTCCGCGCAGCGAGCCACCATGCGCTCCGTGAAACAGTGCTCCGAGCTAACCGAAGCACGCAAGGACCACGCCTGGCTTCGAGACCTTCCCGCGCAGTGCGCCCAGCAAGTTCTCCGGCAGCTCGATACCGCCTATGACAACTTCTGGAACCCCAGCCACCCGGCCGGGTTTCCGCAGTTCAAGCGCAAGCATCACCGGCAGGGTGTGACGTTCCCCGGTCAGGCGGTGCAGGTCCGTAAAGTATCGCGCCGCATGGCGCACGTGAAGCTCCCCAAGCTGGGGTGGGTACGGTTCCGGCTGTCTCGCCCACTGGGCGGCGACGTCCGCAACGCCACAGTGTCCCGCGACGGCCTGGGATGGCACATCTCGTTCGGCATCCACCAGCCTGAACCAGCCCAGCAGCCGGTCAACACCGGCGCTGCGGTCGGGCTGGACGTAGGAATCGCCTGCTCGGTGTTCGTCTCAGACGAAGACACCGAGCGTCAACGACCCGACACCTTGACTCCTGGCGAACGGGAGCGCCTGCGCGGGTTGGAGCAACGCAAAGCCAGGCAGATCACGTACGCCAAAAAGTACAACGGAGGGAAGTACTCCAACAGACTCCGCAAGACCATCGCGGCGATAGCTGCGGTGAAGGCTCGGCAGGCACGTAGGCGTGCGGACTGGAACCACAAGCTCACCGCCGACCTGGCCAAAAACCACGGTTTGATCGCGGTCGAGGACTTGAAGGTCCGCAACATGCTCCGCTCTGCCAAAGGCACTGCCGAGCAACCCGGACGCAATGTGAAACAGAAGTCCGGGTTGAACCGAAGCATCGCCGACCAAGGATGGTTCGAGATCCGCCGCCAGCTTGGGTACAAGACCAAGCGGTACGGTGGCGAGCTGGTCGCGGTTCAGGCATCGGGCTCATCGCAGACGTGCTCGAAATGCCAAACCCGCGACCCCGAGTCCCGTGAAGGTTGCGGCCGCTTGTTCGCGTGTGTGCATTGCGGGCACACCGAACACGCCGACTGCAACGCCGCACGCATCATCCTTGATCGAGCATTGAGCACCGCCGGACGGAAACCCACCATGTGGGAGGCGGGAACTGCTGCGAGCGGTCGCGGCAGTTCACAGAGCACGCGCAGTCCATCTGGGCAAGGCACCCGCACGGGTAGCCGGTTGCGTGAACCATCCTCGAACGTCACCGCAGCCTGACACCGGGGAAACTCCCGCCGTCAGGCGAGAGAGGACGTCAAAGCGCCTGAGCCGGATCAGCCGCAGGTCGCGAGCATTTCCTGGAGCGCCTTCTGCTCCTGTTCGGTGACCGTCAGGTCGTAGGCGCGCTTGACCGTGATCCAGCTCGTCGCGTAGCTGCACCAGTTCGCGCGTTCGGGCTTCCACTGGGACGGGTCCTGGTCGCCCTTGCTGCGGTTGGAACTCGCGTCGACCGCCACCAGCTGCGGCAGCCGCATGTCGTTGGCGAACTGCTCGCGGCGCTGGTCGTCCCACTTGTTCGCGCCGCTGCGCCAGGCGTTCGCCAGCGGCACCATGTGATCGATGTCGATCGCCGACGGGTCGGCCAGCTGCTGGCCGTTGTAGGCGCTGGTCCACGTGCCGGCGGTGGCCTCGCAGGCGTTGTTGGTGCGGACGTTCTGGCCGTCCCGCGCCAGCACCGCCTCGCGGGTGTTGCAGTTCTTCCCGGCTTCCGGCTTCGTGGTCCAGTGCTTGAACCGCTCGCGCGAGTAACCGTCCATCGATCCCGCCGGGGCGACGCGCAGTTCGGCGAGCTGCTCCCCGGCGGGGCCGGTGGTGGCGCTGACCTTCGCGTCGAAGATGCCGGACTCGAACACCACCCACATCAGGCCCAGCAGCGCGACCGCCACGACCGACGTCCACACTGACTTCTTGGCAGCCATGCGTCTCCCCCGGCCCGGTGGTGGTGTCGCTGCCATTCGATCATTCGGCGGTGCCGCCGCTCACTCCGCCGGGTGGGTAATGTGGCCCGGCACACCGGCGGTCAGCCGCTCTTCCGCGCCTGGGGGACGTAGCGCGGGACGTAGCGCGGGACGTAGCGCAGCAGCAGGCCCGCGCCCAGCAGCCCGAGCAGGCCCATGCCCGCGCCGGCGAACCCGATGCCGGCCACCGCGGTCAGCCCGGACACGGTGACCGGCCCGACCGCCTGCCCGAAGTCGCCGGTGAACCGCCAGGCGCCGAGGAACGGCGCCGGGCCGGGCTGCGGCGCGAGATCAGCGCCGAGCGTCATCAGGATTCCGCTGCTGGTCCCGTTCGCCAGTGCCAGGAACACCGCGACGATCGCGAAGGTCGGCACGTCGTCCACCGCGAACAGCACGAGGTGCCCGACGGCCAGGCCGGTCATCGACGGCACCGCCGCCCACATCCGGCCGAAGTGGTCCATGATCTGGCCCGACGTGTAGGACAGCGCGAAGTCGATGCCGCCCGCGATGCCGATGATCAGCGCGGTGGACGACGGCGACAGGCCGGCCGCGACCGCCACCATCGGCAGCACCACCATCCGGGACGCCCGCAGCCCGCCGATCAGCGCGGCGCAGGCCCCCATCCGCACCAGCACGCCGCGATGGCGCACCAGGGTGGTGAGCAGTCCCTGGTGCGCGGGTTCGGCGGCCCCCTCGCCGCCGGTGCCCAGGTCCTTCGTGCACAGCAGCAGGATCACCGAGGCGAGGGCGAATGCGATGTGGAGCAGGAACACCGCCCGCTTGTCGGGCGTCACCATCAGCACCAGCACCGCGAGGAAGGGGCCGATGAAGTAGCCCCCGCGGAACACCCCGCCGAGCACGCTCAACGCCCGCGCCCGGTAGCGCAGCGGCACGGCCGTGGTGATGTACGCGTGCCTGGCGAGCGCGAACACCGCCGTGGACAGGCCGACGAGGAACACGCACGCGCCCAGCATCCACGGGGTCACCGAGAGGTAGCAGCCGACCAGCCCGAGCACCGACACGATCGCGGCGCCGATCATCGCCCGCCGCTCGCCGAGGCGGTGCACCAGCGCTCCGCTGGGCACGTCGCCGACGAGCTCCCCCACCATGATCATGGCGGCGATCAGGCCCAGCGTCCCCAGGTCCGCGCCCTGGTCGGCGGCGATGAGCGGGATCATCGGGATGATCGCGCCCTCGCCGGTGGAGAACAGCAGGGTCGGCCCGAATGCCGCGAGCGCAACGGTTCTCAGCTCGAAGGGCCGTTCGTCCACCCGCACTTCCGCACTACTCCTCGCCTTGCGCGCCCGGAAGTCCGGGCGCGCTCAGCTTGCCAGACCCCACGAATCAGATGGCGAGGAGGTCGGCGAGGCGGGCTCGCTTCTGTTCCAGGGTGCCGAGGAGCAGCTCCGAGGTCTTGGCGCGCTTGTAGTACAGGTGCGCGTCGTGTTCCCAGGTGTAGCCGATCCCGCCGTGCAGCTGGACTGTGTCCGCCGCCGCCTGGAAGTACGCCGGGGACAGGAGCACCTGCACCATCGCCGCCGCCAGCGGGAGCTGCTCGGCGTCGGCGTCCGCCGTCCACGCGGCGTAGCGGACCGCGGACCGGACCTGTTCCCACGCGCTGTACATGTCCGCCAGGGAGTGCTTGACCGCCTGGTACGAGCCGATGGCACGGCCGAACTGCACTCGGACCTTGGCGTATTCCGCCGTCATCTCCAGGATCCGCTCCATGCCGCCCAGTTGCTCGGCGGCGAGGGCGACCGCGGCGAGGTCCCGCAACCTGGCGTGCACCGCCGCGGCGTCCGGTGTGGACAGTTGGCGGGCCGGTGCGGCGGCGAAGTCCAGCCGGGTGATCCGCCGGGTCGGGTCGAGCGTCCGCAACGGCGTCCTGGTGATCCCGTCCTCCTGGACCTGGAACCAGCCCGTGCCCTGTTCGGTCTTCGCGTACACCAGCACGACGTCGGCGATGTCTCCGGAAACCACGCGCGGTGCACGACCGTCCAGCACCCACGCGCCGGCGCGCTGCGTCGCGGTCGGCATCTCCTGCTCCCACGCCACGGCCGCGATCAGCTCGCCGGAGGCCAGCTTCGGCAGCAGGTCGGCCTCCGCCTCGGCGTCCTCCAACGCGAGCAGCACATCGGTCGCCAGCACCGCCGACGCCAGGAACGGCACCGGCGCCAGCGCCCGCCCCAGTTCCTCCAGCACCACTGCCCGTTCGACGTTCCCGGCCCCGGATCCGCCGTGCTCCTCGGGCACCACCAGCCCGGTCAGCCCCAGCTCCCCGGCGAGCCGCCGCCACAGCCGGGCGTCGTGGCCGCCGCCGTCCATCAGCTCGCGCACCCGCGCAGGCGGCGCGTGCTCAGCCAGGAACTTCCGGACCGCGGACCGCAGTTCTCGTTGCTCCTGGGTCAAAACCAGCTGCATTGCGCACTCCTTGGAAGTCGACCTGATCACCGCGGTCACGCGGGCCGCTGGGTGCCCACCTTCAGCTCCCGGAACGGGACGTCGCGGTCCACCTGGGGTTCCTTCGGCAGGCCGAGGATCCGCTCCCCGATGATGTTGCGCTGCACCTGGTTCGAGCCCCCGGCGATGCTCGACGCCGGGGTGGAGTTGATCGCGATCGCCATCTCCTCGGCCGCCGCGTCGCCCGGCTCCCACGCGGTCAGCGACGGCCCGGCGATCAGTCCTGCGGTGTCCACCGCGCGCCACAGCAGCAGCGCGCCGGCGAGTTTCGAGACCGAACCGCGGGCACCGGGCGGCGATCCCGCCTCCGCTTCCTGCCGCAACCGGCTGTTGAACAGCCCGAGTGCCTTCTCCTGGGCGTAGATCTCGGCCAACCGGCCGCGCACCACCGGATCGTCGGCGCATCCGTGGTGACGGGCGAGTTCCACCAGGTTGTCGTAGGCCAGCGGGTCGCCGCCGCGCCGCACCGAGCCGCCGATCGACACCCGCTCGTGCCCGAGCATGGTGACCGCCGCCAGCCAGCCGCCGCCGACTTCGCCGATCACCGAATCGGCCGGGATCCGCACGTCGTCGAAGTAGACTTCGTTGAACGGCGCGCGGCCGGTCATGTCCTTCAGGGGCCGGACGGTGACGCCCGGCGCGTGCATGTCGACGACGAACATGGTGATGCCCCGGTGCTTCGGGACGTCCGGGTCGGTGCGGGCCAGCAGCGCGCCGAAGTCCGAGAACTGCGCGCCCGAGGTCCACACCTTCTGGCCGTTGATCACCCACTCCTCGCCCTCTCGCACCGCGCGGGTCTGGAGGCTGGCGACGTCGGAGCCCGCGCCGGGCTCGGAGAACAGCTGGCACCAGATCTCGTCGCCGCGCAGCAGCTTCGGCAGGTACCGGGACTTCTGCTCCGGGGTGCCGAGGTCCAGCAGCGTCGGCCCGCACATCCCCATCCCCACCATGAACGGCGAGCTCGGCAGGTCGTGGTGGGCGGCTTCCTCGTTGTAGGCCTGCTGCTCGGCCGCGGTCAGGCCCTGCCCGCCGAACTCGGCCGGCCAGGTGATGCCCATCAGGCCGGCGTCGTAGGCGGCGGCCTGGAAGCGCTTGGCCTCCTGGAGCTGCTCGGCCGGGGCGCGGTCGCCCAGCGGTCCCGGCGCGTTGCCGGCCAGGAATTCCCGCGCCTTGGCATGGAACTCGTCGACGCTCACGTGGTCTCCTTCCACCCCGGCAGTGCGGTGGCAACCGAATCGGTCAACGCTGACTGTAACCGACCCGACACGCTCACAGCACCCATCGATTTTTGAGTCCACAGTGGATATTTTCGGCGGGCGAAGCGGGTACGCTGGCGTCGTGGTCCAGAGCCAGCAGGTCCGGCGCACCCGGCAGGAACGGGCGGCCGACAGCCGCACCCTGATCCTCGAAGCGGCCGTCGACTGCCTGATCGAGTTCGGCTACGCGGGGGCGTCGACGCTGGCCATCCAGGCGAAGGCCGGTGTCTCGCGGGGCCGGTTGCTGCACCACTTCCCGTCCCGGGACGGGCTGCTGGTGGCCGCCGCCCAGCACCTGGCCAAGGACCGGCTCGCGCAGACGGAGGAACGGGTCGCGCAGCAGCTGGCGGGCACCCAGGAGGGGCCGCGCCGCGTGGACCGCTGCATCGACCTGCTGTGGGAGACCTTCCACGAGCCGCACTTCTGGGCCGCCATGGAGCTGTGGACCGCCGCCCGGACCAATCCGGCGCTGAGCGCGGCGCTGCGCCCGGAGGAACGGCGGCTGCGCCAGGCGATCCGCTCGGTCAGCGACCGCATCTGGGGGCCGACGGTGTGCAGCCACCCGGTGTACCCCGAGCTGCGCGAGATGCTGTTCACCAGCATGCGGGGCGCGGCGATGGCCTACGCCTTCGAGGACCGCTCCCCCGCCCGCTGCGCGCATCTCAAGGTCTGGAAGTCGATCACCCGGCGGCTGCTCTTCGACTCCTGACCGGTTTCCCCTTGCGCGCCAAGCATTGCCACCTCCGGTCCTAACCCCACAGTCAGGGTTGACCGCGAAGGTCCGGCAACGCAGTATGAGCCCGTCACGTCACCCTCACCGGCGAGGTAACGATGTCCGCTGCTGCGCAATCCGTGACCGGCCGAGGCATGACCGCCAGCGATCAGCTGGCCCGGCATGCCCGCAAGATCCCCGACGAGATCGCACTGCGCTTCCAGGGCGTCAGCCGCAGCTACCGGGAGTTCGACGAGCGGGTCACCCGGCTGGCGAACGCGCTGCGCGACCGCGGCATCGGAGCCGGCGACCGGATCGCGGTGGCCGGGCTCAACGGGCTGGAGATCGTCGAGTCCTACCTCGCCTGCGCGCGGATCGGCGCGATCTGCGTGCCGATCAACTTCCGGCTGGTCGCCGACGAGATCGCCTACGCGCTCGGCGACAGCGGCGCCACCGCGGCGATCGTCGACTCGTTCCTGCTCGAAACCATGGCCAAGGCCAGGGAAAAGGCGCCCGGCGTGCGCGTCTGCCTGGTCATCGGCGGCGGCGCGGGCGAGGGCACCGAGGACTACGACGCGGCGCTCGCGGCGGCGTCCGACGAGTACACCGAGACCGTCGTGGACGAGCAGTCGCCAGCGTTCATCATGTACACCTCCGGGACCACCGGCCGCCCCAAGGGCGCCGTGCTCACCCACCACAACCTGCTGATGCACAGCTTCAGCTCGATGGCGCACAACGGCGTCACCGCGGACAACCGCGTCTGGCTGGTGGGCGTGCCGCTGTTCCACATCGCCGGGGTGTCCGGGATGCTGCCGTACCTGCTGCTCGGCGGGCGGATCGTGATCAGCGCGTCGGGCCGGTTCGACCCGGCCGAGACGGTGCGGATGCTGGCGCGGGAGCGGATCACGTCGTGCTTCTTCGTGCCCGCGCAGTGGCAGGCGATCTGCGACCTGCCGGACATCGGCGACCACGACCTCTCGGCGCTACAGCGGATCAGCTGGGGCGCCGCGCCCGCGTCGACGACGCTGCTGCGCAAGATGATCGACACGTTCCCGCAGGCCGAGATCACCACCTCGTTCGGGCAGACCGAGTGCAGCCCGGTGACCACGATGCTGCGCGGCGAGGACGCCCTGCGCAAGATCGGCTCCGTCGGCACCCCGATGCTCAACGTCGAGGCCCGGGTGGTCGACGACGACATGAACGACGTACCGCGCGGCGAGGTCGGCGAGATCGTCTACCGCGGGCCCACCGTGATGCGGGAGTACTGGGGCAAACCGGCGGAGACCGCCGAGGCGTTCCACGGCGGCTGGTTCCACTCCGGCGACCTGGTGCGCCAGGACGACGAGGGCTACCTCTACGTGGTCGACCGGAAGAAGGACATGATCATCTCCGGCGGCGAGAACATCTACTGTGCCGAGGTCGAGGACGTGCTCGCCGCGCATCCCAAGGTCGCCGAGACCGCGCTGATCGGGGTGCCGGACGAGCGGTGGGGCGAGACGCCGCTGGCAGTCGTCGCGCCGCGCGACCCGGCCGATCCGCCGACGTTCGCCGACATCGAGGACTGGTGCAAGCAGCGGCTCGCCGGCTACAAGCGCCCGCGCCGGCTGGCGGTCGTCGCGGAGCTGCCGCGGAACCCCAGCGGCAAGGTCCTCAAAACCCAGCTGCGCCGCGAGCACGGCGAGCACTGATCCCACCCAGGAGGCACGAAACATGGTCGACACCGCCAACCCCTTCGATCTCACCGGGCACGTTTCCGTGGTGACCGGCGGCAATTCGGGTATCGGCCTGGCGATGGCCGACGCGCTGGCCGCCGCCGGCGCGGGCGTCTGCATCTGGGGCACCAACGCCGAGCGCAACGAGACCGCGGCCCGGGAGCTGGAGAAGCACGGCGGCGAGGTGCTCGCGCTGCGCTGCGACGTCGGCGACGAGGAGCAGGTCGAGGCGGCGATATCGCGCACCGTCGAAGAGTTCGGGCGGCTGGATTCGTGCTTCGCCAACGCCGGTGTCGGCGGCGGCAAGGCCCGGTTCGTGGACACCGAGCTCAGCGACTTCCACCACGTGACGCGGGTGAACGTCGATGGCGCGTTCCTCACGCTGCGCGCGGCGGCTCGCCGGCTGCTGGCGCAGGGCGAGGGCGGCAGCCTCGTCGGCACGTCGAGCCTGGCGGCGCGGCAGGGACAACCGCGCGGCCAGGCCTACGCCGCGTCGAAGGGCGCGCTGATCTCGATGATCAAGTCGATCGCGATCGAGCTGGCCCGGCACGGGATCCGGGCCAACGCGGTGCTGCCGGGCTGGGTGAGCACGCCGCTGGCCGACCCGGCGCTGCAGTCCGAGGGGTTCCAGCGCAAGGTGCTGCCCCGGATGCCGGTGGGCCGCTGGGGCGCGCCCTCGGACTTCGGCGCGCTGGCGGTCTACCTGGCGAGCCCGGCGAGCGCCTTCCACACCGCCGACGCCATCACGGTCGACGGCGGCTACATCTCCTTCTAGCTATGCAACTCGTTGCATTGCATCTTGTTGCATAGTAGCTTGACCGGCACGGGCGCCTCGGCGCCCGCGTCGGCAGCGCAGCGGGAGGCGAGCGATGAGCAACGTGCTTCGAACCAGGTTCACCGAGGAGTTCGGCGTCGAACACCCCATCGTGCAAGGCGGCATGCAGTGGGTCGGCCGGGCCGAACTCGTCGCGGCGGTCGCGGAGGCCGGCGCGCTCGGCATGATCACCGCGCTCACCCAGCCGACGCCGGAGGACCTGGTCAAGGAGATCGCGCGCTGCCGCGAGATGACCGACAAGCCCTTCGGCGTCAACCTGACGATCCTGCCCACCATCACGCCGCCGCCGTACGCGGAGTACCGGCAGGCGATCATCGAATCCGGCATCGGGATCGTCGAGACCGCCGGGTCCAACCCGGCCGAGCAGGTCGCCGCGTTCAAGCCCGCCGGGGTCCGGGTGCTGCACAAGTGCACCAGCGTCCGGCACGCGCTCAAGGCGCAGCGGCTCGGCGTGGACGCGGTCAGCATCGACGGCTTCGAGTGCGCCGGCCACCCCGGCGAGGACGACATCCCCGGCCTGGTGCTGATCCCCCGCGCCGCCGACGAGCTCAGCATCCCGATCATCGCCTCCGGCGGCTTCGCCGACGCCCGCGGCCTGGTGGCGGCGCTGGCGCTCGGCGCGGACGGCATCAACATGGGCACCCGCTTCATGTGCACCGCCGAGTCGCCGATCCACGACGCGGTCAAGAAGCGGATCGCCGAGGCCAGCGAGCTGGAGACCGAGCTGATCTTCCGGCCGCTGCGCAACACCGCGCGGGTCGCCAGCAACGCCGTCAGCCGCGAAGTGGTGGCGAAGCTGGCCGACGGCGCGGCCTTCGAGGACGTCCGCGACCTCGTCGCCGGCGCCCGCGGCCGCCAGGTCTACGAGCAGGGCGACCCCGAGCTCGGCATCTGGAGCGCCGGCATGGTGCAGGGGCTGATCAACGACGTGCCCCCGGTCGGCGAGCTGGTGGAGCGCATCGTGCGCGAGGCCGCCGGGCTGATCCGGGCGCGGTTGGGCGGGCTGATCGGCGTGGCAGACTGAACCGATGTCGTTGGAGTACGCCATCCTGGTCTCGCTGCAGGAGCGCGCGGGATCCGGGTACGAGCTGGCGCGCCGGTTCGACAAGTCCATCGGTTACTTCTGGTCGGCCAGCCACCAGCAGATCTACCGGAGCCTGAAGCGGATGGTCGAGCTGGACTGGGTGTCCTGCGACGAGATCGCGCAGGACAAGCGCCCGGACAAGAAGGTCTACCGGGTCAGCGAGTCCGGCGCCGCCGAGCTGGCGCGCTGGCTCGCCGAACCGGTGGACCCGCCGGCCGTCCGCAACGAGCTGTCGGTGAAGATCCGCGGCGCGTCCTTCGGCGACACCGGGCGGGTCGCCGAGGAGGTCGCCCGGCACCGCCGGGGGCACGACGAGCGGCTGGCCGTCTACCGCGCGATCGAGGAGCGGGATTTCCCAGCGCCGCAAAGGCTTTCCGGACAGCAGCTGCACCAGTACCTGGTGCTGCGCGGCGGCATCCGCACCGAGGAGTCGATGCTGGCCTGGTGTGACGAGATTCTGGCGGCAATGCGCGCCGATCGGGGCTGAGGGAGCGCTAGTCTCTCGAACACCGGGCTACTCGACGAGCGAGGTGCACGATGGGCTTCCGGACCTCCCGCGGCGCCGATGACTTCTTCGCCGCCTACGACGCGGTGCTGGCGAAGTGGCCTGCCCCGGTCGACGCGCTCGAAGTGCCGACGGCCTACGGCAGCACCCGCGTGCACGCCTGCGGCGCGCCGGACGGCCCGCCGTTGGTGCTCCTGCCCGGCGGCGGAGCCACCTCGGCGGTGTGGTTCGCCAACGTCCGCGAACTCGGCGAGCGGCACCGGATCTTCGCCATCGACCTCATCGGCGAGGCCGGGCGCAGCGTCGCCGGCGGCAAAGCGGTCTCCGGCGTCGGCGACCAGATGGCTTGGCTGGACGAGGTGCTCGACCACCTCGGCGTCGAGGCGGCGGACCTGTGCGGGCATTCCTACGGAGCGTGGATCGCCCTGCACTACGCCCTCCACTCGCCCCGGGTGCGCAGCCTCGCGCTGCTGGATCCCACGGCGTGCTTCACCCGCTGGAATCCGCGCTACCTGCTGCGCGCCCTGCCGATGCTGCTGCGGCCCGCGCCGCGGCGAACGCGCGACTTCCTGCGCTGGGAGACCGGCGGCGTCGGCATCGACCCGGCCTGCCTCGAACTGCAGGCCCGCGGCGCGGAGTTCCGGGCCGCGAAGCCGGTCACCAGCCCCAATCCCGACCCGGCGCGTCTGACGGTGCCGACCCTCGTGCTGGCGGCGGAGAACAGCAAGGCCCACGACCCGCACCGCCTGCTCGAACAGGCCGAACGCGTGGTGCCCGGCGTCCGCACGGCGATGCTGCCCGGCGTCGGCCACCACGCGCTGCCGACCGGGAATGCCGCCCGCCTGAACGGAATCCTCGCCGACTTCTTGTCCCGCACAACGGACTGAGGGGCGCCCTCCGCGCGGAGAACGCCCCTCGACAAAGGTCCGTCACCAGATCTCGGCGACCCACTCGGGGTGGTCGATGAACGGGTTCCGGTTGTGCTGGAACTGGTCGAAGATCAGCTGGTTGCGGCGCTGCTCCCCGGCGTCCGGCGGGTCCTGCTCGTTCCACTGCTTCAGCACCGACACGCGGCCGATGAACGGCGCGCTGCCGTTGTCGACGTTGTCGTTGACCTCGAGGTCGGCGAAGCCGTCGCCGCCGTCGTAGCGCACCGACATGTAGAAGATCATCCGGGCGACGTCGCCCTTCACCTCGTCGCGCGGCTCCCAGGAGTCGCCGTCGGTGAAGTTGCCGGGCGCTTCCTCGGACTCGGTGCCGCCCATGTCGAAGTCCTTGTTGCCGCGATCCGAGTTCACGGTGACGTCGGTCGGGCGCAGGTGGTGCACGTCGGTGCCGGGACCGGGCGAGGTGCCGAAGTCGCCGTGGGACTTCGCCCAGACGTGCTCCCGGTTCCAGTCGTCGGCGTCGCCGCCGTTGGTGTCCTTGCCCTGCGACCGGCCGGTGTAGAGCAGGATCACGTTGGCGTTGTTGTTCGGGTCCTCGTCGGTGACCTTCAGCGCATCCCAGACCTCGTCGTAGCTCAGGGTCGTGGTGCCGTTGCTGATGATCCCGTGCAGGGCGGTCTTGAGCTCGGGACCGGTCTTGCCGATCGCGTCCTGGTAGTAGTCCTCGACGGCGGAATCCGCCGTCGCATCGGGGGCCGCCAGCGTGGCGGTCGTGGGCACGACCACCAACGCGGCGCTGAATAACAGGGTCAGCGGTTTCCAACGGGCGATCTTCACGGGCGTGTCCTCTCGCCTCTTCGCCGGCCGCGCCGCACAACATCCGCGCCCGTGCCCGACCGGCAGGACTGTCGTTCAAAGCAGGACGAAGCCTGCCACACGAACGATCACCATTGGGTGAACCAATTGGCGCGGTCCGGTGTCGGACGGTGATCGGATTCGGTAACGCACGGTGTCCGGATCGGCGCGGATCCGACGCAAACTGGGAAAATGCCGACGCCGGTATCGATCAACCGGGCGCTTTGCGCGGCCACCAAACGGCAACAACGGGAATTGTCAGCACCAGCAACGCGGCCGGGATCAGGAACCCCAGCGCCGCGTCGTGCCGGTAGAGGCCGGTGAACACCGCCGGGGAGGCCGACATCCCGAGGAACCGCAGCGCGGTCACCACGGAGATGATCCCGCCACGCCCGCTCGCCCCGCCGGTGAGCACCGTGGCGTGGATGCCGACCAGGATCAGCTGCCCGCAGACGCCGCCGACCGCCCACGCGGTCGCGACGGCGGGCAGCCAGGAGACCAGGCCGACGGCCCCGACCGCCAGGGCGCCGAACAGCAACCCGACGCACACGATGGCGCGCTGACCGAACCGGTCCACCGCCCCGCCGGTCAACCGGGCGCCGACCGCGCCCGCCACGCCGTAGGCGGTGAGCACCAGGCCGCGCGCGCCCGGGCTCAGCGCGAAGGCGTCGTCCAACCGGAACGAGACCAGGAACGGCAGACCCGCCAGGCAGGCCCAGGCGACGAAGGCGACGCCGCCGGTCAGCAACACGGATTTCCGCCAGGCGTCCCGCAAAGCGGCGGGCCGCTGCGCCGCGCCGTCGCGCGAATCCGGCGGCAGCGGGCTGATCGCCAGCGCCGCGGCGACCGCCGCGAGGCCGACGAAGGCCCACTGCCAGGCGCCTTCCGCTGCGAGCCCGCCGACCAGCGGCGCGGACGTCTGCCCGATCGCCTGCATCGCGCCGTAGGTGCCCAGCGCCCGCCCGAGGCGCTCTTTCGGCGTGACAGCGGCGAGCTTGGCCAGCAGCAGCGGCGTGGTGAACGCGTTCGCGATGCCCTGCAAGGCGCGGCTGGTCTGGAAGAGCCAGAACCACGGGGCGAGGGCGGCCAGCAACGCCACGACCGCGTATCCGACGTAGGCGACGCGGATGCTGCGGCTCATGCCCCACCGCTCGCCGAGGCCGCCGGAGACCAGCATGACGATCGCGAACGGCAGCAGGTACACCGTCAGCGACGTGGCCGCGATGCCCTGCGACACACCGAATTCGCCGCTGAGCTCCGGCAGCATGGCGGAGACGACGCCGCCGCCGAACGGCCCGAGCAATCCGCCGATGTAGAGGGCGACGCGCGCGTTCACCAAACCGCCCTTCGCCGCACGGGATCTCCCGGCAGTCGATCACAGCACGAGTGCGGAGTCGAGCAGTGGGCCCGAACGCGTCCGTTTTGCCCGGGCCGCGGGTCAGAGCGATCGCAGGTGCGGCGCCACCTCCGCGGCGAACAGGTCGAGGGAGTCAGCGACGAGCCCGTAGGGCATGCCGCCGATCTGCGGACCGAAGATCATCAGGTCGTGCCCGAACCGCTCCCGGTAGGCGCCGACCTTGTCCACGATCTCCTGTGGGCTGCCCGCGAACAGCCCGCCGGCGGCGATGTTGCTCTCCAGGGTCTGCCCGGCCGGCTCGTCGCCGACCCCGCCGCGGTCCCGCGTGGGGTCGCGGTCGGCCCACTGGGCCTCGTAGTACGGGCGCAGGTCGTCCCTCGCTTGCTGGGAGGTCTTGCCGACGAACAACAATCCGCCGGAGCCCACCCCGGCCTGCGCCGGGTCGCGGCCGTAGGCGGCCCAGCACTCCCGGTAGTGGTCGACGAGCTTGCCGTAGTTCTCCATCGGCTGGATCGCGTTGGCGACGAAGATCGGGTCGCCGAAGCGGGCGGCGAGGTCCGGCGAGGCCTGGCTGGTGGCGACGCCGTGCCAGACCGGCGGCGGGGTCTGCAGCGGCCGCGGCAGGCTGGTGACTCCCTCCAGCCGGCCGCGGAACCTCCCGCTGAAGGTGACGTCCTCCTCGCGCCAAAGCCGGTGCAGCAGCTCGTAGTGCTCGGCCTGCAGCTCCCACTGGTGCTCGCGGTCGTAGCCGAACATCGTGTAGGGGTCGGCGGAATTTCCCTTGCCCACGATCAGCTCGAGCCGGCCGTGCGACAGGTGGTCGAGGGTGGCGTAGTCCTCCGCCACCCGCAGCGGGTCGAGGGTGCTCAGCAGCGTGACCGTGGTGATCAGCCGGATCCGGCTGGTGCGGGCCGCGATCGCGGCGAGCACCACGGGCGGCGCCGTGGCCACCGTCCGGCCGGCGTGGTGTTCGCCGAAGCCGAAGTAGTCCAGGCCCAGCCGCTCGGCGAACTCGGCCAGCCGCACGACGTCGTCGAAGTGCTCGGTGGCCGAACGGGTTTCACCGGTCAGCGGGTCCGGCTGCGTGCTGCCCAGACTCAGGATGCCCAACTGCACGTCCACGCACCTCCAGATGGGGCCACCGGCGGCGACCCGGGAAACGATCCGGAATTGGAGTGTCCTCTTCGGACTGGAAAGCTCGATGTGCCGCGCTGCGCGGCATCATCGGCGACACGCCTGGCTCGCCACGCGACGGAGGTCGACGTGCCGGCGGCAGGTGAACGTGATCAGCACCGGGCAATCGTCGGGCGGCCCGGCGCCGGTGTCAACGAACGCACCGATCGTCCCACTACGCGGACCGGCTCCCGAAGGCGCTGCGCAGCACGACCCCAAGTCCATAGTGGACATTGGCGGTACGGGGTCCGCCACATGAACGTCAGGTGAAAACTGGCAAACGTGCTGGGAAAAACGCGGACCGGGCAAATCTTGACCGCCACGACGCCGGAAACTTATGGTCCAGACCATCGGCTCAACGCGGGGTCCGACCCGCCGGGGCCGGTGGTCGTCGGAGTCCCCTCTCCCTTCCTCGGCCAAGTTCCACCCAGCACCGCCGGTCCGGCACCACCCTCGGCGACCAGGCGGTTCCCTCCGAAGGAGCTGAGATGAACAAGAAGCCGAAACTCGCCGCAGCCATCGTCGGCGCGGCGCTCGCCCCGGCCCTCGTCGCGATCCCCACCAGCACCGCCAGCGCGCACGGATACGTCAACTCGCCGCCGAGCCGGCAGGCCCAGTGCGCCCAGGGCACCGTCCCGTGCGGCGCCATCAAGTACGAGCCGCAGAGCGTCGAGGGCCCGAAGGGCCTGCAGAGCTGCAGCGGCGGCAACGCGGGCTTCGCGGAGCTCGACGACGACGGCAAGGGCTGGACCGCGACGCCGGTCGGCAACTCCGTCACCTTCAACTGGACGCTCACCGCCGCGCACCGCACGTCGACCTGGGAGTACTTCATCGGCGGCAACCGCGTCGCCGTGTTCGACCAGGGCGGCCAGCAGCCGCCGTCGCAGCTGTCGCACACCGTCGACCTCGGCGGCGTCAGCGGCAAGCAGAAGGTGCTGGCGGTCTGGAACGTCGCCGACACGGCGAACGCCTTCTACGCCTGCATCGACCTCAACGTCGGCGGCAAGTGATCTCTTCCAGCGGCTTTTCCCCTGAACCGGCGGGCCCGCGCTCCACTCGGAGCCGGGCCCGCCGCGTCACAACGGCACCGGCAGGCCGAACCGAGCGTCCACTCTGGACGCGAACCGGACGACGGGCCGGCTCGGCGGGGCCATCCCGAACCCGGCGAGCAGACCGGTGTCGGTGAACTCCAGCAGCTCCGCGGAATCCAGGGCCCAGGGCTCGTGCGCCACCGGGACCTCGATGGGCCGGCGGTACCAGGTCGAGAACATCCGCCAGCGCTCGGTGAGGAACCGGTCCGCGCCGGTCGGCGCGATCCGGCCGCCGCGCCGGATGCGCAGGCCCAGGCCGACGCCGGATCGTTCGACGCGGTAGGCGGTTTCGGTCGCCGTCTTCGAGCATTCGACCACCGCCGACCGGTACGGCAGGCGGCCGACGGTCCTGGCCACGCGGACGAAACCCGGATGCGACGCCTCCAGGGAGAAGAACACCAGCCCGCGGCGGCCGCGCTCGTCGACGGCGAAGGTCCGCACGTTGAGCTCGGCGAACCGCGCCCGCAGCGGGCTGCGCACCGACATCCCCAGGCCGACCACGCCGACCCAGGCCGTGCCGTCGAACAGGTCGGGCCTGGTGCGCGGCGGCAGCAGCGCCGCGATGTTCCGTTCCGGGCAAGGCCAGTGCGCGAACACGACGTCGCTCCAGACCTGCTTGCTGAACGAGCAACGCATCCGGTGTGGCGCGACCGGCGTGAGCGGTTCGGGTTCCATGACTACAGGATGACTTTCAGCAGCGCGGCGTAAAGCGTCAGGCCGGGGCCGAAGGCCAGCGCGACGACGTGGTTCCCGTCGCGGAGCCCACCTGCCAGGAGTTCCTCCAGGACCAGCAGCAGCGTCGCGGACGAGCAGTTGCCGTGTTCGGCGAGGACCTCGCGCGACGGCCGCAGAGCGGCAGGTGGCAGTTCGAGGGTGTCCGCGACGGTGTCGAGGATGCGCGGACCGCCCGGGTGCACCGCCCAGCCCCGGACGTCGGCGCGCCGCAAGCCGTTGCGGCCGAGCAGGTCGTCGAGCACCGGGCCGAGGTGCCGGGCCAGCACCTCCGGCACCTGCGGCGAAAGCCCCATCCGGAAGCCGAGATCGGTGATTTCCCAGGTCATGTGCGCGCTCGCGGTGTCGTCGGTGAAGGCGGCGATGTCCACGACCGCGAGCCCGGCCGCCGCCGGGTGCAGGACCGCCGCCACCGCCGCGTCGCCGAAGAGCGCGTGCGAGACGACCTGCTGCGGA
The DNA here is from genome assembly GCF_056431645.1 of Saccharopolyspora sp. NPDC045839. Classification (NCBI taxonomy): domain Bacteria; kingdom Bacillati; phylum Actinomycetota; class Actinomycetes; order Pseudonocardiales; family Pseudonocardiaceae; genus Saccharopolyspora; species Saccharopolyspora sp. NPDC045839. The sequence continues at coordinate 42,547 of NZ_JBWKKH010000002.1, read as the reverse complement.
TCGTCGGTCGGCGGCTGGATGTGCAGGGAGGTCAGCTCCAGGCAGAGCAGCACCGCTGTGCGGCCGTGCGCCGCGACGAAATCCGCGACGCCGCCCAGTGCGGGCAGGGCCGCGTAGCAGCCCATGTGCCCGACGAACAGCCGCCGCACGTTGGGGCGCAACCCCAGGGATGTGGCGAGCTTGATGTCCAGGCCCGGCGTGCCGTAGCCGGTGCAGGTGGCGACGGTGAGCAGGCCGACCTCGTCCGCGCCGATCCCGGCGTCCTCCAGCGCGGCGGCGACGGCCTGGTGCCCCAGCCGCGGGGCTTCCTCGTCGAAGCGGCGCATCCGGGCGGCCGTGGACCAACCGGAGAGGTCTTCCTTGATCGGGTTGGCCACGGTGTGCCTGCGCCGCACCCCGGCGCCGGCGAACACCCGCCGGGCGAGGCGGCTGCCGCGGAAGTGCTCCTGGAAGAAGCCGTCCCACAGCGCCTGCTGCTCGGCGGTGTCCGGCAGCGCCGAGCCGAGTCCGGCGATCAGCGGCGTCACCAACGGGGCGACTCGGTCTCGTCGTCGGGGTCGCCGCCGAGCGCGGCCACGCCGAGCCAGTCGGCGCAGACATCGGAGGTCGCCGGTTGCAGCGCGCCGCACCGGGCGTCGCGGTAGATCCGCTCCAGCGGGTGGCCGCGCCGCGTCGCCGACGCCCCGGCCGCCTCCAGCACCGACGAGGCCACCGCAGCGGCGGTGTCGCCTGCGATCAGCTTCGCCCGCCACACCCAGCGGTTCGTCTCCGGCTCCCCTGGCTGCAGCGCCACCCGCCGGGCGGTCTCCCGGACCACAGCGTCGGCCGCGGCGACCGCCGCATCCGCCCGGCCCATCCGGGACCGCACGGCCGGCAGGGTGTGCAGCCCGCGGTCGCGCAGGTGTGCGCCGCCTTCGCGCAGCGCCGACCGCGCCACGCCGACGTAGACCGCGGCGTACGACGCGACGAGCCATTGCGGCATCACCTGCGCGACCAGCAGCGTGATCCCCTCGATCCCGCCCAGCAGCGCGTCGGCGCCCACCGACACCTCGAAGTGCACGTCGTGGCTGCCGGTGGCGCGCATGCCCAGCGAATCCCAGGTCGGCTCCACCCGGATGCCCTCGCCGGCCGGAACCAGGAAGTAGGACACCTTCGGCTCGGCGGCGTCCGCGTCCTTGGCGGTGACCAGGTACGCGTCGGCATGACCGGCGCCGGAGACGAACGCCTTGCTGCCGGTGATGCGATATCCGCCGTCGCGGCGGCGGAACACCGTGGTGGTGCGCGAAAGCCGCGAGCCCGTGCCGCGCTCGCTCATCGCCACCGAGTAGAGCGCGCCGTCGGCGGCCGCCGCGAGCAGCCGGTCCCGCGCGGCGAAGCAGCTCTCCGGCGCGCCCAGCTGCCGCAGCAGTTCTTCGGGCGTGTGTGCGAGCGCGCCGGTGACGGAGGCGTGCATGTTGAAGATCAGCGCCGTGGAGCCGGCGCCGCCGGCCAGTTCGGTCGCGACCGCGGCGTAGTCGGCGAACGACGCGCCGAAACCGCCCAGTTCCACCGGAACCATGAGCCCCAGCAGCCTGCGGGCGCGCAGATCGGCGAAATCCTCGCGGGGAAAGGCACCTTCGGCGTCGTAGTGCCCGGCGCGCGCGGCGATGCGCGGCACCAGGTCGCGCGCCGCCTCGTGCGCGGCGGTCGGCGAAGACGGTTCCACGAACAGCGACAACGGCTTTCACCCCTTCTTCCGGCCGATGCCCTGGAACAGCACGGCGGTGGAGGAGAACGGGAGCATCCGGACGCCGCCCCGGCGACCGGCGGCCCACGCCAGCAGGTCCAGCCACGACGGGCGCACGCCGCGCAGCCGCAGCGCGACGCCGTGCCGGGCCGCCTCGGCGATCAACTCGGCGCGATCGACCAGCAGCGCCGGATCGTGCACGCCGCGCACCACCAAGCGTTCGGCGATCCCGATCGCCACCACCCGGCACAGGGCCGTCGCCGCGAGGGTGTCCAGCACCAGCAGGCCCCCGGCCCGCAGCACCCGGCAGGCCTCCGCCACCGCGGCGGGCAGATCGGTCACGTGTTCCAGCACCTCCCCGGCCACCACGCAGTCCGCGCACCCGTCCGGCAGCGGAACCGCGAGGACGTCGCCGACGACGGGCTGCACGCCGTGCTCGGCGGCCTGCCGCAACGCGGTCGGCGACCGGTCCACGCCGATGTGCCGGTATCCCTTGCCCGCCACGTGCGGGGCGAGCAGGCCCGCCCCGCAGCCGAGATCCACCAGCACCGCGCCGGTTCGCGCGGCGGTGGGAATCAGTGCGCCGCGTGCGGCGGCGAGCCAGTGCAACATCGCGAAGACGCCACGCGGCTGCCACCACTGGTCGGCGAAAACCTCGTACAGCAAAGGATCGTTGCGCCGCACGGTCCGGCCGGAGCGTGCCATGCGCTCCAGGCTGGCACACTCGGGCGGGTGCGGCACTTCGCAACGGCGTCCTCGCTGCTCCGGGCCTCGCACCCGGGGCCGGCGGTGGCGGTCACCGCGATCGCCGCCGGGCTCGCGGCCACCACCGGGCGCGAGGCGGGCGGCGTGCTCCTGACGGCCGCGGCGGTGCTGGCCGGGCAGCTGTCCGTCGGGTGGCTCAACGACCTGGTGGATGCCGACCGGGATGCCCGGGTCCGGCGGCGGGGCAAGCCGGTGGCGACCGGGGAGGTCTCGCGGCGGGCGGTGCTGATCGCGGTGCTGGTGTCGGCGCCCGCGGCCGTGGTGCTGTCGCTGCCGTTCGGCGTCGCCGCGACGGCCGTCCACTTCGTCGCGCTGGTGTCGGCGTGGGCTTACGACCTCGGCGTGAAGGCCGGCCCGCTTTCGGTGCTGCCCTATGCCGTGTCGTTCGGCCTGCTGCCCGCGTTCGTGGCGTTGGGCGGCACCGGCCCCCCACCGGTGCGGCTCATGCTCGCCGCAGCGCTGCTCGGTTCGGCCGCGCACTTCGTGAACGCGCTGCCGGATCTGGCCGACGACGCGGCCACCGGCGTCCGCGGCCTGCCGCACCGCCTCGGCGCGGCGAAAAGCACTGCGGCGGCGGCATTGCTGGTGCTGACCGCGTCGGCGGTGCTGGCAGGCGTGTCCAGCTGGGTGGTCCTGCCGCTGGCGGCGGCCGTGCTCGGCGCCGGTGTCCTGCTAGGCCGCCGCCCCGGCTCCCGCACCGCCTTCCACGCGGTCGTCCTCGTCGCCCTGCTCGACGTCGCGATGCTGCTGAGCACCGGCATCCAGCCTTCGTGACCGAAGTGGACGGCCCTCAGCCGACGATTCCGGTCAGGCCGGCGAAGGCGATGATGTTGTCGCGGTAGCTGCGGGCCGAGTGGTCGAACGAGCCACCGCAGGTGATCAGCCGCAACTCCGGGCCGGCGGTGTTGCCGTACACCTCGTCGGCGGGGAACCCGGTCTTCGGCGGCTGCGCCATGCGGTCCACGACGAACCTGGCGACCCGCCCGTCCTGGCGGCCGATGAGGATCTCGTCGCCGGGCCGCAGTTCGCGCAGCCGCGCGAAGATCCCGTCCTGGCCGTCGCCGTTGACGTGCCCGAGGACCACCGCCGGTCCCGTTTCGCCCGGCGTGGGGCCGTGCTCGTACCAACCGGCCTGCATCGGCTGGTGCACGGACGGGACCTCGATCGTCCGGTCCGGGTTGAGCCCCAGCGGGACCAGCGACGACCGCGCGCCGATCCGGGGTATCTCGATCCACGCCGGTTCCGATCGCGGCACCGCCGGCGATTCCAGCACCGGCGCCGAAGCGGGCGCGACGAGGTCGATGGACTGCTGCCCGCCCGCAGAACAACCGGAAAGCGTCAGGGCCGCGAGGACCAGGGCGGCCGCGGCAACGCCGCGACCACCCCGGCTCCCCCGTGCTCGGGGATGCACGCTCATGCGGGTGCGCCTCAGTTCGCGCCCGCGCGCCGGCGGCGCAGCACCAGCGCGGCCCCGCCACCGGCGACCGCGACGGCCGCGGCGGCACCGCCGAGAGCGGCCGGGCCGAAGCCCGATTCCACCGGCCCGCCACCGGTTTCCGGCGCACCGACCGGGCGCTGGCTCACCTGGTCGCCGGGGGTCTTCGCCTCCGGCCTGGCCGGGGTCGACTCCCTCGGCTCCGGCGCGGGCTGGGTCCTCTCCGGCCCGGCCGGGGTCGACTCCTTCGGCGGCTCCGGAGCCTGCTGCGCGTGCACCGGCGCGCTGCCGTTCTCGTCGGCCCAGCTGATGGGCGCCGCCAGCGGCAGCGCCGCCGCGCCGAGCAGAGCAGCTGCCGCGCACGTACGACCAAGCTTCATCTATCGAGTCCTTCCATTCTGCTGTTCGCCCGGAATCCCGGACGAGGACCAGAATGCGGCGGCCTTTTCAAGATCCCGTCTGATCGATGTGAAGAACCTGTTCGGATTCCGGGCCGGGCGCCGGAATGTGAAGATCCTGTTCAGTCGCGGTCAAGGTCCGGTGGCGGATCACCCGCCGCGCGGGCGGAAGGCGATAATGCGCGATGTGAGCGCACAGGTGCTGGTCGCGGAGGACGACCCGAAGCAGGCCGAGTTGATCCGTCGATATCTGGAGCACGACAACCACCGCGTGGTGGTCGTGCACGACGGTCGCGCGGCGATCGACGAGGCTCGGCGACGCGCACCCGACCTGATCGTGCTGGACGTGATGATGCCCAAGGTCGACGGCCTGGACGTGTGCCGGATCCTGCGGGCCGAATCGGACGTCCCGATCGTGCTGCTCACCGCGCGGACCACCGAGGAGGACGTGCTGCTCGGGCTGGACCTCGGCGCCGACGACTACGTGACCAAGCCCTACAGCCCGCGCCAGCTCGCCGCCCGCATCCGCGCGATCCTGCGCCGCGTGCGCCGCAGCCAGGACAACGACCAGCAGCCGTTGCGCGTCGGCGATCTGGTGGTGGACCAGCAGCGGCACGAGATCACCCTCGGCGGCGCCCCGCTGGACTGCACTCCCGCGGAGTTCCGGATGCTCGCGGTGCTGGCCGCCGAGCCCGGCCGCGTCTTCACCCGCGGCCAGCTGCTCAGCCAGGCCTTCGGCATGGACAAGTTCATCACCGAGCGCACCATCGACGTGCACGTGATGAACCTGCGCCGCAAGCTCGAACCCGATCCCCGGCGGCCGATCCACCTGCTCACCGTGTACGGCGTCGGCTACAAGCTCCAGGACGGCTCCGCCGATGGCGCGCCGGCATAGCCTGCTCGCCCGGCTGCTGGCGATGTCGGTGGTGGTGGCCGGCTGTTCCATCGGCGCCACCGCGTGGCTGGCCGCGCAGAGCACCAGCGGGGCGATCAACCAGGAACTCGGCGAAACCCTGGCCACCGACGCCAAGATCTACGATTCGCTGCTCGGCTACGCGGCGGCGAATCCGCAGTGGTCCGGGGTCCAGCAGGTGGTGGCGGACCTCGCCGCGCAGACCGGGCGGCGCATCACGCTGACGACCACGTCGCGGACGCCGATCGCCGACTCCGGCGGGCCGCAGGACGGCGAGCTGCCGAAAACCCCGTCCGCGGTGGTGGATCCGCTCGCGGTCGACCCGGTGCTCAAGCCCGATGCGGCGGCCGCGGGCATCGATCCGCGCGCCGTCGGCCCGTTCCGGCTGACCGCCGCAGAGCACGACGAGCTGCGCGAGGCCGCTCAGCAGGAGTTGGCGTGCTTGCAGCGGATCGGCGACGACGGCGTGATCGTCGAACGCCCCAACGGCCGCCCGGTCGTCCAGCTCACCCCGGCCGACGAGGCGGCACCGACTCCACCGAAGGAACCGGCGCCGTCGAAGAGACCGGTGGCGTCGGCGCCCCCGGCACCGGAGCAGTCCACCTCCGCCACGCCCAGCGCCTCACCGGCGCGCTGTGCCGCGCCGCAGGTGGCGACCGACACCGAGCTCAAGGCCGGCGCCGAATTGTTCGCCCTGGTCAACGCATGCCTGGCCCGGCAGGGGCTCGATCCGCTGCCCGCCGAGTCGGCGGCGGTGACCTCACCGGAGGAACTCCGCACCGATCCGGGCGCCAAGCGCTGCGTGGACTCCGGACGCCGGGAACAGCTCGGCTCCTACGTCTCCCCCGCCGCACACCTGTTCATCACCAGGCCCGGCGGGAACCGCGCCGCGACCGATCTGTCCACTGTGGGCACCGCGCGGATCGCGTGGACCGCGCTGGTGGTGCTGGTGCTGACCGTCGGCATGACCGCGCTCGCCGCCAGCCGCCTGGTCCGCCCGATCGACGCGATCACCACCGCGGCCCGGCGGATGGGCGGCGGCGACCGGTCGGCCCGGGTGAGGACGAGCGCGCGCGGCGAGATCGGCGAGCTGGCGGCCGCGTTCAACGCGATGTCGGAGCAGGTCGAGCGCACCGAACAGCAGCGCAAGACGATGGTCAGCGACATCGCGCACGAACTGCGCACGCCGCTGGTGAACGTCCGCGGCTGGCTGGAGGCCTCGCAGGACGGCGTCGCCACCCTGGACCAACCGCTGGTGGCCTCGCTGCTGGAGGAGACCCTGCTCCTGCAGCACCTGATCGACGACCTCCAGGACCTCGCGCTGGCCGACGCGGGGAAGCTCCGCGTGTACCCCGAACCCGTGCACGTCGGCGCGCTGCTGGAGCACGTCGCCGCGGCGCACCGGGGCCGGGCGGATGCGGGCGGCGTCGAACTGGTCGTCACCGTCGAGGACGACCCCGACCTCACCGCCGACCCGACCCGGCTGCGGCAAGCGCTGGGCAACCTGGTGTCGAACGCGTTGCGCTACACGCCATCCGGCGGCCGGGTCACGTTGTGGGCGCGGCGCGCGGGCGGCGAGGTGGCCATCGAGGTGGCCGACACCGGCGTCGGCATCGACGCGGCCGCGCTGCCGCACGTGTTCGACCGCTTCTGGCGGGCGGAGAAGTCCCGCAACCGGCACGGCGGCGGCAGCGGCCTCGGCCTGGCCATCACCCATCACCTCGTGAACGTGCACGGCGGCCACATCGCGGTCCGCAGCACCGTCGGCGTCGGCACCACCTTCACCATCCACCTGCCGGCGACGGCGCCCGAGGGCCCGGCGCGCGCCTGACGCGGCCGGGCACCCCAGCGGCGCTTACCCCGAACGTCGCCTTTTCCCTTGCGCCGTAATGCTTTCTGCCGATCCCTATTCATGCTTTTCGCGGTCGAAATGCGAAGAACAACCATCTGAAATGGTTTACACCAATGAAGTTCCACTTGAAAACGGAGGTCGGAACATGACCGACGAGGAGAGACGGATCCGCCGCGCGACGTTCCTGAAGGCGGGCCTGGTGACGGCGGCCGCGATACCTGCGGTGGCCGGCGAGGTGCTGCGCGCGCCGCGCGCCGACGCCGGGCCGCTGACCCCGACGCCGATGTGCGACGACGGCGACGGCCCGACCCACGAGCAGATGGAGGGCCCGTACTTCAAGCCCAACTCGCCCGAGCGCGCCGACCTGCGGGACCCCGGCATGCCCGGCACCCCGCTGGTGGTCAGCGGCTTCGTCTACAGCATCTCGTGCAAGCCGCTGGCGAACGTGCTGCTCGACTTCTGGCAGGCCGACAACGCCGGGGTGTACGACAACACCGGCTACACGCTGCGCGGCCACCAGTTCACCGACGCCGAGGGCCGCTTCCGGCTCGACACCATCGTGGCCGGCCTGTACCCGGGCCGCACCAGGCACATCCACGTCAAGGCGCAGGCCCCGAACCAGCCGATCCTCACCACGCAGCTGTACTTCCCCGGCGAGCCCGGCAACAACTGGGACCAGATCTTCGACCCGGCGCTGCTGATGGCGGTCCAGGACGGCCCGGAGGGCAAGATCGCCACGTTCGACTTCGTCCTCAACCTGCCCTGACCTGACCCCCCACCACGCAGGCGTCTGGAATTTTCAGATCAGGAACGAGAACAGCGGGGAGCCCGGTGGGACCTGCTCGATCTGCAGCGGGGAGTCCTTCATCCGCTTCAGCAGGCCGTCCAGCTCGTCGACGCGGTCGAGCTCGATGCCGACCAGCGCCGGGCCGGTCTCCCTGTTGTTCTTCTTCACGTACTCGAACGCGACGATGTCCTGGCCGTCGTCGAGCACGTCGTCGAGGAAGTGCCGCAGCGCGCCCGGCTCCTGCGGGAAGGTGACCAGGAAGTAGTGCCGCAGGCCCTCGTGCACCAGCGAGCGCTCGACGACCTCGCCGTAGCGGCTGAGGTCGTTGTTGCCGCCGGAGACCACGCACACCACCGGGCCGCGGGCCGGGCGCTCCAGCGGCAGCCGGGCCGCCGCGCTGGCCAGCGCACCGGCGGGCTCGGCGATGACGCCCTCGGTCTGGTAGAGCTCGATCATCTCGGTGCACACCGCGCCCTCGGGCACCGCCACCAGCTCGTCGACCAGCTCCCGCACCACCTGGAACCCGGCATCGCCGACGCGCCCGACCGCGGCACCGTCGACGAAGGTGTCCACCGACGGCAGGGCGACCGGCGCGCCGTGGTCCAGCGCGGCGCGCATGCTCGCCGCGCCGGCCGGCTCGGCCCCGATCACCCGGACCTCGGGGAAGTGCTCCTTGAGCCACAGCACCACGCCCGCCAGCAGCCCGCCGCCGCCGACCGGCACGATCACGGTGTCGATCGGGCCGTCGTGCTGCTCGGCGATCTCCAGGCCGACGGTGCCCTGCCCGGCGATGGTCCGCGGGTCGTCGAAGGGGTGCACGTAGACCGCGCCGGTGCGCTGGCTGTCCTCTTTGGACGCCGCGCTCGCCTCGTCGAAGGAGCTGCCCACGATCACCGGCTCGACCCACTCGCCGCCGAGCGCGGCGATCCGGCGCCGCTTCTGCCGGGGCGTGTTCGCCGGCAGGTACACCCGGCCCTTGATCTTCAGCTCGCGGCAGGCGAAGGCCACGCCCTGCGCGTGGTTGCCCGCACTCGCGCACACGACGCCGCGCTCGCGCTCGGCCGGGCTCAGCGAGGAGATCAGGTTGTACGCACCGCGCACCTTGTAAGAGCGGCAGACCTGCAGGTCCTCCCGCTTGAGCCGCACCGGGACGCCGAGTTCGCCGGTCAGGCGGCTGCTCATTTCCAGCGGCGTGCGGCGGACCACCTGCCGCAGGCGGGTTCCGGCGCGGAAGATCGCTGCGGGACTCAGCTCATCGGACACCAACCGATACTAAGTGCGCTGGTCGGCCAGGACCCGGGCGGGGCGGCCCGGGGCACATCGGCCCTACTCGCCATCACCGACGGATGCGCACAGTGGTGCGGAGGAGGCGATGGGCGATGACCAGGGCGAAGCAGTCGGTGGTGGTGGGTGTCGACGGCTCGCAATCGTCCGCGCAGGCCGCGCTGTGGGCCGCGGCCGAGGCGGTGCGGCTGGGCGTTCCGGTGCACCTGGTAGTGGTCAACGACGATCCCGCCCGCGAAGGCTTCGCCAAGCAGGTGGTCCACGACGTCGCCGAACGCTGCCACCGCGAGCGGCCCGAGGTCGCGATCACCGACGAGGTCGCCACCGGGCACCCCGCCGAGGAGCTGGTCCGCCGCTCGGACAGCGCCCAGCTGCTGGTCGTCGGGTCGCGCGGGCACGGGGTGTTCCGGGACGCGCTGCTCGGCGCGATCAGCACCTCGGTCGCCGCGCACGCCCGCTGCCCGGTCGTCGTGGTGCGCGGTGACGCGGCCGCCTCGGGCCCGGTCGTCGTCGGTGTCGACAACTCGGCGGTCAACCGCGTCGCGGTGCACTACGCATTCGGCGCCGCGAGCCGGCGGCACGCCGGCCTGCTCGCGGTGCAGGCGCTGCCCGATGCCTACTTCACCGCCGGCACCTATCCCGTGCCCGACCGCCAGGAGATCCAGAACCGGGCCGAACTGCACCTCTCCGAACAACTCTCGGGCTGGTGCGCCGACTACCCGGACGTCACGGTGCGCCGCGAGGTGGCCAACGAGCATCCGGTCGCGACGCTGTGCGAGGCGGCCCGGCGGGCGCAGTTGCTGGTGGTCGGTCACCGCGGCCGCGGCGGCTTCGCCGGGCTGCTGCTCGGCTCGGTCGCCAACGGCGTCCTGCACCACGCGCCGTGCCCGGTCGCGGTGGTCCGCAGCCCCGGCTAGTCCGGTGGCGCCTGGCGCTGGCACCCGCCCAGCCCACGGCTCACCCCCTTCCGCCGGGCTGTCCCGCATGCGAAGATCGCGGTCAACTGTTCAGACCACTCTCCCGGTCAACGCGCAGAAGGATCGCCGCATGTTCAACGTCGAAAATGTCCGGTTGGCCGGCGCAGACATCGAACTCCCCAGGATGATCCCGATCGAGCAGCGGTTCGCCGCGGCGGCCGTCGAGGACCTCGAGGCCGCCATCCGCGACCAGGTCGCCGAGCACGACCGCGCGAACCCGGTCGCCGGCAAGCGGATCGCGATCACCGCGGGCAGCCGCGGCGTGGCCCGCATCGACCGCATCGTCGCCACCCTGGTCGACGCCCTGGCCGGCCACGGCGCGAAGCCGTTCGTGGTGCCCGCGATGGGCAGCCACGGCGGCGGCACCGCCGAAGGCCAGCGGCAGGTGCTCGCCGAATACGGGATCACCGAGGAGACGGTGGGCGCGCCGGTGGTCTCGTCGATGGACACGGTCGTGGTCGCCGAGCTGCCCGACGGCACCCCGGCGCACTTCGACGCCGAGGCCGCCCAGGCCGACGGCGTGGTGGTGCTCGGCCGGGTCAAGCCGCACACCGACTTCCGCGGCACCCACGAGAGCGGCCTGGCGAAGATGATCGCGATCGGCCTCGGCAAGCACCGCGGCGCGACGATCCTGCACACGCACGGCTTCGAGGCGTTCGACCGGCTGATCCCGGCGGTGGCCGAGGCGGTGCTCGACGTGGTGCCGATCGAGTTCGGCATGGCCGTGGTGGAGAACGCCTACGAGCACGTCGCGCGCATCGAGCTGGTGCCGGCCGAGAAGCTGCTGGCCCGCGAGGCGGAGCTGCTGGTCGAGGCCAAGCGGCTGATGCCGAAGCTGCTGGTGTCGGACATCGACGTGCTGGTCGTCGACGAGATCGGCAAGGACATCAGCGGCGCCGGCATGGACCCGAACATCACCGGCCGCGCCCCGGTCAACGCGGACAAGTTCAAGGCGGTGCCGATCAAGCGGATCGTGGTCCTCGGCCTCACCGAGCACACCAACGGCAACGCCTGCGGCCTGGGCATGGCGGACGTGACCACCCAGCGCTGCGTGGACCAGATCGAGTTCGGCTCGTTCTACACGAACTCGCTGACCTCCGGCGTGCCCGACGGCGCGCGGATCCCGATGGCGCTGGCCAACGACCGGGACGCGATCATCGCGGCGCTGCACATGTCCCGCGGCACCGAGGACCGCCCGGCGCGGGTGGTGCGCATCCGAAACACCCTGTCGATGCCCCGCATCGAGGTCTCGGAGGCCTACGCCCAGGAGGTCGCCGGCCACCCGGACATGGTCGCCCTCGGCGAACCCCACGACTGGGACTTCAACGCCACGGGCACCCTGCCACCCCTACCGGCGCACCACTGACCGGTCACTCGAACCGGAACCCGACGTACCCACCCGCCGCGACCTGCGGATCCAACCGACTCGGCGGGTGGCCGGAAATTGATTTCGATTGGCACTGAAGTAATAGGTGCAATCAACGCTATGCGCTCCGGTGGACCCCTCGAACTAGAATCGGGAGGTTCTCCCCTGCTTCGGCGAAGGCGAGGGCCGCCATGCAGCCTCCCTTGACAACCGAGCGGCTGATCGTGCGCGACTGGACCACCGGCGACGCCGACGTGCAGGCCGCGCTCGCCCTCTACGGCCGCCCCGAGGTGACCGAGTGGCTCACCCCGGTGATCGCCAACGTCGCCGACCTCGCCGCGATGCGCGCCGTGGTGCAGGCCTGGACGGAGTCGCAACCCAGCCTGGTGCCGCCCACCGGCCGGTGGGCGATGCAGCGCCGGTCCGACGACGCGGTGATCGGCGGCCTGGTGCTGCGGATGCTGCCGCCGTACGACCACGACCTGGAGCTGACCTGGCAGCTGCGCCCCGAGACCTGGGGGCACGGTTACGCCACGGAGGCCGCCTCCGCGCTGCTCCGCTGGGCGTTCACCTTCGACATCGACGAGGTCTTCGGGCTGGCCCGGCCGGACAACACCCGCGCGATCGCCACCGCGGAACGCATCGGCATGGAGTGGGTCGGCGAAACCACCAAGTACTACGACACGGCGCTGCAGGTCTACCGCATCCGGCAGGGCGATCTGCCCGGCGAAGCCGCCTCCGGAGGCACCGAGGACTGACCCCGCGATCCACTGTGGCCGGTCGCATCGTCCGCAGTGGACGAATGCGCCAGTTACCGTGCGTCGCTAGATCATCCGCTATCGGATGATCTGCTGGATGCCCGGGCGAATGCGATGCTTGAGGGGTCACCGGAGTTCGAGCAGCGCCAGGGGCGCACCCGCCGGAGGTACCGTGCCACCGCACCGCAACGCCCGCCCGGCCGCCCGCCGACCCGTCGCGCCCCGCCGGCCGCAGGCCCGGCGCGCGGCTGCGCGCGCCCGCGCGGGTGCGCGCGCAGCGGTGACCATGCTGTCGGTGCTGATCCTGGTGGTGACGGGATACGCGTGGTCCAACTACCGGCATCTGCTCGACGGCCTCGCGACCAGCGACGTCATCGACGGGGTCGGCGCCGACGGGGCGACCGACGTCCTGCTGGTCGGCATGGACAGCCGGACCGACGCGCACGGCAACCCGCTGCCCGAGGCGGTCCTCCGGGAGTTGCGCGCGGGCGCCAACGACGCGGCGCTGACCGACACGATCATCCTGCTGCACATCCCCAACGACGGTTCCAGCGCGGTCGGCTTCTCCTTCCCGCGCGACGCGTTCGTGCAGATCCCCGGGTTCGGCCGGCACAAGATCAATTCCGCGTACGGCCGGGGCAAGGAGGCCGCCATCGCGGCGCAGACCAAGCGCGGCCCCACCGATCCCGCGGAGCTGGCGCGGCTGGGCGGCGACGCCGGGCGCAAGCTGCTGGTGCGCACCGTCGAGCAGCTGACCGGCGTGTCGATCGACCACTACGCCGAGGTCAACCTGCTCGGCTTCGCGCGGATCACGGAGGCGGTGGGCGGCGTCCCGGTGTGCCTGCTGGCGCCCGCGCGGGACACCTACTCCGGCGCGAACTTCCCGGCCGGGCCGCAGACGATCGCCGGCACGGACGCGCTCGCGTTCGTCCGCCAGCGGCACGGCCTGCCGCGCGGCGACCTGGACCGCGTGGTGCGCCAGCAGGCCTTCCTCGCCGGGCTCACGCAATCGGTGCTCTCCGGCGGCGTGCTGGCCAACCCGGCCCGGCTGCGCGACCTGATCAGGTCGCTGCAGGAATCCGTGGTGCTCGACCGGGACTGGGACGTGCTCGCGTTCGCCGACCGGCTGCGCGGGCTGGCCGGCGGCGCGGTCCGGTTCACCACGATCCCCATCGAGGACGCCGACTACGAGACGCCGGAGGACGGCGACGCCATCCTGGTCGATCCCCGCAAGGTGAAGGCCGCGATCAGCAGCACGATCGACCCCGCAACGGCCGGCGCCGAAGCCGATTCGGCGGTGGACGTGCTCAACGCGACGAAAACATCGGGGTTGGCCCAGCGGGTTCGCACCGAACTCGCCAACCGGGGCGTGCCGGTGAGCCAGGTCGGCAACGCGCCGTCCCGAACGGAATCGGTCGTGCGCCACGGCCAGGACGGCGGCGACTCCGCCGAGCGGATCGCGTCGCTGCTCGGCGGCCTGCCGGTCCAGGCCGACGGGTCGCTGCCCCGCGGCCGGGTCCAGGTGATCATCGGCGGCGACTACCACGGACCCGCCGCGCCGGGTTTCGCGCCGCCCGGCGCCGTCCGGCTCGACGGCCCGCACCGGCAGCAGGCCACCGGCACCGGCGCGGAGCCGATCACCGCCGACGGCGTCCCGTGCGTCAACTGAGCGAAGAGCGGGAACGCCGGTGGTGAGGCGGCCCCCTCGCCCGTCTCACCACCGACTGGCTCGACTGGTGGCTACCCCCAGTGAACAAACCGCCAGCCGGTGGGGCCACCAACGCCGACCCCGCCCCGGTTGTCGGATGTTCGCGTGGGGCACATCCGCCCGGACTCCGGACACCAAGCGAGCATCCATCCCTCGATCAACGGCAACCGCTCAACAGCCCAGCACCATGCGACGGCTGTGGTCCGGAGCGAATCACCGCTCGCCCACGATACGCCGCGACGACGTTGGTTGCGAGGTCAAAAACCGGCCTCAGCGACGCGCCCGGGTGCCCACCCACAACGCGGCGACCAGCACCAGCAGCACCGCGGCCAGACCGGCCAGGCCCAGCCCGAGGGAGGCCGCGGCGGCGATCGCGCCGACCAGCAGCGGGCCGCCCGCGTCGCCCAGCTCGCGCCCGACCTCCGCCGAGCCCATCGTCTGGCCGAGCCGCTCCCGCGGCGTCGACGCCGCCAGGTGCGCGAAGCCCAGCGGCGTGACGACGCCGGTGCCGACGCCGATGGCGACCGAGGCCACGAGCAGTCCCGGCAGGCCGGGAACCACCGTCGCCGCGAGCAACCCGACCGCCGCCACCGCCAGTCCCCCGGTCATGCCGGGCACCTCGGGCAACCGTCCCGCATCGCGCGCCCGGCCCACCCACGGCTGCACCAGCGCCGCGGTCGTCGCGAGCACCGACACCGCCGCGCCGGTGGCCAGCGGGCCCAGCCCGTCGCCCGCACCCACCACCGGCAGGAACCCGACGCCCACCGCCAGCGCGGCCGTCGCACCGGCCAGGGCCGCCGTCGGCCGCAGGAAACCGGGCGCGGTCAACCGGCGGCCCAGGTCGAGCAGGGTCTGCCGGGTCCGCGGCAGCGGCGGCACCTTCGGCACGATCAGCACCGCCCAGGCGAGCACCGCGAGCGCGAGCGCCGCCAGCGCGCCGAAGAGCAGGTCGAACCCGCCCAAGGTGATCAGGACGCCGCCGAGCACCGGGCCGAGGGCGTAGCCGAGGCCCTTCCAGGCGCCGTAGCCGCCGAAGGCGCGGCCGTGCTGGGAGTCCGGCGCCAGCCGGGCGACCAGCGTCCCGGCGGCCGGGGAGAACGCGGCGGCAGCCGCGCCCTGGCCGAAGCGGGCGAGGCCGACCGCAGCCGGGTCACCGGCGAGGACGAACGCCGCCGAGGCCGCCGCGAACGCGAGCAGGCCGCCGATCAGCACCGGGCGCGGGCCGATCCGGTCGGTGACCGCGCCGAAGACCGGTTTGAGGATCACCTCGGCCCCGTCGTAGATGGCCAGCAGCAGGCCGAGCGCGAGCAGCGAGGCGAAGCCCGTGTAAGCGCCGAGCCCGGCGGCGATGCTGTGCGCGCCGAAGGCCGTGACGAATCCGGCCGCGTACAGCGGGAGGACCTGCCGGACCCCGCGTCGGGTCACCGGCTCGGTGCCGGACATCCGACCGCCTCCTCGTCGTCCACTGTGGCGCTTCCGGTCACATCTGGTGCAGGGCTTGGAAAACCTGCTCGGTGTAGTCGGCCAGCCGGTCGGCGCAGTGCCGCAACCGCTCCTGGGCCTCGGCGGCCGCCGGGGCGCCGAAGACGTCGCGCGCCTTGAGGTCGCGGTGCCAGCGGCGCAGCCGCTCCAGGCTCTGCTCCTCCTCTTCGAGCTCGGCCATGGTGAGCTTGCCGTTGCGCAGTTCCTTGTCGATCTCGGCGTCGAACTTGCCGCAGTCGGCCAGGAACTCCGACCACTCCTCCTGTCGCTCGGCCGTGAACATCTCCGCCAGCCGCGCCGAATCGGGCTCCTCGCGCCCGGTGGCGGCCAGCACGACGACCTCGCCGGAGCCGCGTTCGGCGAGCTCGATCGCTCGCGCCACCCCGGCCGCGACGCCGGGCACGTCCGGCAGCGTCCAGGTGCCCTGCCCCAGCGAGAGCGCACCGACCCGGCGCAGCTCCCGCCACACCGCCACGCGGTGCCGCGACGGTTGCGCGGGCAGCCGCACCACGAGGACCAGCCAGCGCGTCGGGTGTCCATCTGTCACGGAACAAAATGTATCAGGTGTTACATCGGCGTGATGTCGCCCATAAGGAGCACGCGGACGGGTTCTTTTCGAACCCCCGTGCGTTAGCGTTTCGGCATGCCGAATCAGCCTTCTTCGCCCGCCCACGCCTACGAAGTGATGCTGGAAGGCAACCGGCGATTCGTCGAGAACGAGTTCCTGCACCCCAACCAGGACGCCGACTACCGCGCCTCCCTCGCGCCGGGCCAGCGCCCCTTCGCCGTCCTCTTCGGGTGCTCCGACTCCCGCTTGGCCGCGGAGATCATCTTCGACCAGGGCCTCGGCGACCTGTTCGTGGTCCGCACGGCCGGTCACGTCATCGGGGCCGAGGTGCTCGGCAGCATCGAGTACGGCGTCGGCGTGCTCGGCGCGAGCCTGGTGGTGGTGCTCGGCCACGACTCCTGCGGCGCCGTCACGGCCGCGCGGGAGGCGTGCATCGAGGGCACCGCGCCGCAGGGCTACATCCGCGACGTCGTGGAGCGCGTGACGCCGAGCGTCCTGGCCGCCCGCGCCGGCGGTGTCACCGAGGTCGACGACATCGTGGACGTGCACATCCAGCGCACCGGCGACCTGATGCTGGAGCGCTCCGCGCTGCTGGCCCAGGAGGTCGCCGCCGGGCGCTGCGCGGTGGCCGGGCTCTCCTACCGGCTCGCGGACGGCACCGTGCGGCTCGTCGGCAGCCACGGACCGCTGCTGCCCGCGGACTGATCGGACCGGCCGATCCAGGTCGCCCACGTTAGCCTGCGAAGGCACGGGTCGGGCGAAAGGATCGAGCCTGGTGACCGTCCAGCCGCGTCGAGTGCTACTGATCAGCGCCACCATCGGCGAGGGGCACAATGCGACCGCCAGAGCCGTCGAGGAGGCGGCCCGGCGGGCATGGCCGGGGTGCGAGGTGTCCTGGCTGGACGCCCTGCGCGCGATGGGCCGGTGGGTGCCCGCGACGTTCAACTGGATCTACGTCACCAACGTCGAGTCCACGCCGTGGCTCTACGACTTCTTCTACGACTCGCTGTGGCGCTACCGCTGGTTCGCTAACGCCTCCCGCCGGTTCGTCGGCGCGTGGAGCGGGCGGCGGCTGCGCCGTGCCATCGCCGCGCACGACCCTGACCTGATCGTCTCGACCTACCCGCTGGGCACCGCCGGGCTCGACCGGCTGCGCCGCCGGGGCGGGCTCGGCGTGCCGGTGGCCGCGGTGGTCTCGGACTTCTCGCCACACCCGTTCTGGGTCTACCCCGAGGCCGACCTGCACTACGTGATGAGCGACGCGAGCCTGCGGGCGATGCGGCGCGCGGAACCGGACGCCGTGGGCGCGGTCTGCGTGCCACCGGTGGTGTCGGCATTCCGGCCCGCGGACCGAACCGCGGCGCGGCGGTCGTTCGGGTTGCCGGAGACCGGTTTCACGGTGCTGATCTCGTGCGGCTCCCTCGGCTTCGGCTCCGTCGAGCGCGCGGCGGACGCCGCGCTCCGGGCCGGTGTCGACCGCGTCGTCGTGATCTGCGGGCGCAACGAGGCGTTGCGGCGGCGCTTCGCCGCGCGCGCGGACGACCGGATCGTCGCGCTGGGCTGGGTGGACGAGATGCCCGGCCTGCTCGCCGCCGCGGACGTCGTGGTGACCAACGCGGGCGGTGCCACGGCGTTGGAGGCGCTCGCCTGCGGCCGGGCCGTGGTGATGTTCGAGCCGATCGCCGGGCACGGACGCGCGAACGCCGAACTGATGGCCGATGCGGAGCTGGCCGAGTTGTGCCCGCGCGAGCACGACCTGACCGCGACTCTGCGCCGCTGGGTCGCCGAGCCGCACCTGCTCGCGCAGCGGGAAGACCGAGCTCTCAAGCACAGTCGGGCCGCGGACTTCACAGACCAGGTGGCCGCGCTGGCACAGCTGCCCCGCCACCACGGCCGCCGCCCGCTGCGCCCGCAGGACGCCTTCTTCGTGTACGCCACGACCCCTGCCGTCTCGCAGCAGACCGGCGCGATCCTGCAACTGGACGGACCCCGGCTGTCCACACAGGAATGCTTCGAGGAGATCAGCAGCCGAATCGCCCAGCGCGCGCCGGGATTGCCGATGCTGACCCGTCGCCTGGTGCTGCGCCGCGGCCGACGACCACAGTGGACTCCCGACGACGAGGTGGACGCCGGGGATCACCTGCGGTGCGTCGAGCTGCGCGACGGGCGATCCGCGGACCCGGTCGTAGAGGAGTTCTTCAGCACCCCGGTGCGCACCGACCGGCAGCCGTGGGAACTGCTGCTGCTCAACGACATCGACACCGGCCGCGTCCTGCTGCTGGCGAAGATGCACCACGCGCTCGGCGATGGCGTCGCGGTCACCAGCGCCCTGCTGCGGCTGCTGGCCGACGGCCCGCAGCCGACGACGTCGCCGAGCTCCGGCAGTCGGCCGTGGTACCGCCGTACCGCGAAGGTCTTGCGCGGCCTGGTGAGCCTGGCCGGTGCCGGGCCCGCGCCGGCCAGCCGTCTGGTGGGGCGCAGCACACCGAACCGGTCGTTCGCCGACGTCGAGTTCCCGGCCGCCGACGTGCGCGCCAGCGCACGCTCGCACGGGGTGAGCAGCACCGCATTCCTGCTCGGCGTATTGGCGGAGGCGCTGCACCGCACTCTCGGCGACACCACGGCGGGCCAGCGGTTCCGGGTCATGGTGCCGCGCACCGCCCGAACCGCGCGCGGCGGTGCGGGCACGAGCGCGCCCGGCAACCACACCGCGTCGATGTCGATCGACCTGCCGGTCGGGCCCATGTCGCCGGCCCGCCGCGTCGCCGAGGTCGCCGCCGGGCTCGCCGAGCCGGACCGCACCGGCCAGACCGCCGCGGCCGGAGCCGTGCTCGCCGCCCTCGGCGTCCTGCCCGCGCCCCTGCACGCCTGGGTCGTGCGGCAGATCTACCAGCGTCGCTTCTTCAACGCCGTCGTTTCCGTGCTGCCCGGGCAGCGGCGGCCCGCCCACATCGGCCCGCTGCGCATCGCGGGTGTGGTGCCGGTGCTGTCGCTGGCCGACGGCGTGGGCGTGGCGGTCGGCGTGATCGGCTGGGGCGACCGGTTCGGCGTCGGGATCACCACCGACACCGGGCTGGCCCCGCGGGCCGTCGCGCTCGCCGGTCACCTCCGCGACGCCTTCGCCGACCTGCGGGGAGCGCGGCGGTGAGCACGCAGGGCACGGTGCTGGTCATCGCCGTTCCGGCGGCGGTCGTCGGCGCGGCCAGCTTCGGGCTGGCCAGCGCGATCCAGCACCGCGTCACCAAGCAGGTCCCCGAGGTGCGCACCCTGAGCCCCCGCATGCTGTTCGACCTCGTCCGCAAGCCGATCTGGGTGCTCAGCATCGTGACCGTGCTCATCGGGCTGTCGCTGCAGGTGGTGGCGCTGGCCTTCGGCCCGCTGGTGCTGGTGCAGCCGTTGCTGGTGACCTCGGTGCTCTTCGGCGCGGGCTTCGCGGCGCTGCTGGCGCACCGCAAGATGGACCTGGTGCTGGCGCTGGGCGGGCTGGCCTGCGTGGGCGGGCTGTCCGCCTTCCTCGTGCTGGGCCGCCCGTCCGGGCAGGGCGCCGAGTTCACCGGCGCGTCGATCCTGCCGCTCGCGCTGGCGCTCGGGCTGCTGGTGGCGCTGTCACTGGTGGCCGCGCGCTGGTTGCCCGGCGAGGTCGGGGTGATCGGCATGGCCGTGGCCACCGGCGTGCTGTACGGGGTGACCGCCGGGTTGATCAAGGTGGTGGCCGGGCAGTTCCGCAGCGGCGGCCTGGCCGAGCCGTTCCAGCACTGGACGCTGTACGCGGTGTGCGTGATCGGGCCGATGGGCTTCCTGCTGAGCCAGCAGACCTTCCAGCGGGGCCGGCTGATGTCGCCCGCGCTGGCCGTGATCACCACCGTGGATCCGCTGGTGGCGGCCGCGATCGGGGTGAACTGGCTGGGCGAGCGGATCGAGTCCTCCCCCGCGATCCTGGCCGGCGAGGTCATCGCCGTCGTGGTGATCATCGGCGGCATCGTGGTGCTGACCCGCCGGGGCGAGCAGCTGCGCCGCGCGATGGACCAGGACGACCGCGACGCGGGGGATTCGACGTGGGGCTGAACCGGCCCGCGGGGTTGCCGGTGCGCGGGCGGACCGCGCTGGTCACGGGCGCGTCCTCGGGCATCGGCGCGGCGACCGCCGCCGAGCTGAGCTCGCGCGGGTGCCGGGTCGTGCTGGTCGGCCGCGACGAGCGCCGGCTGGCCGAGGTCGCCGGGCGCACCGGCGGCCAGCCGCTGCCCGCCGACCTGACCGATCCGGCCGGGCTCGACCGGGTCGCCGCGGCCGCCCGCGAGGCCGATCTGCTGGTGCACAGCGCGGGCATCGGCTGGGCGGGCGACCTGGACTCGATGCCGGCGGAGCGGATCTCGGCGCTCGCGGCGGTGAACCTGACCGCGCCGATGCTGCTGACCCGCGCGGCGCTCCCGCAGCTGCTGCGGCGGCGCGGGCACGTGGTGTTCGTCGCCTCGATCGCGGTCGTGGGAGTGCCCGGCGAGGAGGTCTACTCGGCGACGAAGGCGGGCCTGCGGGCCTTCGCCGCGGGCCTTCGCCACCAGGACGGCATCGGCGTGACCACGGTCTTCCCGGGCGCGGTCCGCACGCCGTTCTTCGCCGGCCGCCGCTACGACCGCCGCTTCCCGCGCATGGTCGGACCGCGGGAAGTGGCCGAGGCGCTGGTGCGCGGCGTGGAGCGCGGCGAGGCGGAGGTGTTCGTCCCCAAATGGCTCGTCGCGCCCGCCCGGCTGCAGGGTGCGCTGCCGGGCACGTTCCACCGCCTCGCCCGGCGCTTCGGCTGAGTCAGCCGCGCACGGCGCGGATCGACTCGCGCAGCGAGCCCATCGTCGCCAGCACGGCGGTCGGTTCGTAGCCGCAGTGCGCCATGCAGTTGGCGCAGCGCGGGTCGCGGCCGCGGCCGTAGGCGGACCAGTCGGTGTCGGCCAGCAGCTCCTGGTAGCTGCCCGCGTATCCGTCGCTCATCAGATAGCACGGCCGCTGCCAGCCGTACAGCGAGTAGGACGGGATGGCCCAGGCCGTGCACTGGAAGTCGGTCTTGCCCTCCAGGAAGTCCAGGAACAGCGGCGAGTGGTTGAACCGCCACTTCTTGCGCCGCCCGTCGGCGAAGACCTTCCGGAACAGCTCGCGGGTCTCGGTGACGCCGAGGAAGTGCTCCTGGTCGGGCGCCTTGTCGTAGGCGTAGGCCGGCGACAGCATCATCTGGTCGACCCGGAGGTCGTTGTTGAGGTATTCCAGCACCTCGATCACCGACTGCGGGGTGTCGGAGGTGAAGAAGGTCGAGTTGGTCGTGACCCGGAACCCGCGCCGCTGGACCTCCTTGACGTTGTCCACCGCCTGCGCGAACACGCCCTGCTTGCACACCGAAGCGTCGTGCCGCTCCTCCAGGCCGTCGATGTGCACGGCCCACGCGAAGTACGGCGACGGCCGGAACTTGTCGATCTTGCGTGGCAGCAGCAGCGCGTTGGTGCACAGGTAGACGAACTTCTTGCGCTTGATCAGCTCGTCGACGATCACCTCGATCTCGGGGTGCATCAGCGGCTCGCCGCCCGCGATGGACACCACCGGAGCGCCGCACTCCTCCACCGCCGCGATGGCCTGCGCGACCGGCATCCGCTGCTTGAGCATGCCCGCCGGGTGCTGGATCTTGCCGCAGCCCGCGCACGCCAGGTTGCAGGCGAACAGCGGCTCCAGCTCCAGGGTCAGGGCGAACTTCTCGCGGCGCGCGAGCTTCTGCTTCACCAGGTAGGCGCCGACGCGGATGGCCTGGCGCATCGGAATGCCCATCAGGACACCTCCTCGGGTGCGACGAATCGGTTCTCGGGCAGGACGGCCCGGTCCCAGCGCGGCAGGCACGAGCCGACGGCGTGCAACCGGGCGAGCGCGGCCAGCGCCCGGCTCGGCGTGCCGGGCCGGAGCAGCGGCTGCCGCGCGGTGTCGACCACGACGCGCACGACGCCGAGCGGCCGCCCGCCGGCGGCTTGGGCCAGCACCGCGGACTCCATGTCGACGGCGAGCGCTCCGGTGCGGGCGAGCTCGCTGCGCCGGGAACCGTGCACTAGGTGGTCGGCGGTGACGATCGGGCCGCAGCGCACCGGGAATCCGGCGCGGCGCAGGTGCGCCGCCAACGACGCCGCCGCCGGGCAGTGCACGGTGCCTCCGCGTCCGCGAAGCTCGTCGGCCACGATCACGTCGCCGCTGCGGACCTCGGCGGCGACGCCCCCTGCCAACCCAGCGACGACCAGCACGTCGAAGTCGGCCCCGGCCAGCGCGGCGGCGGCGCGGGCGCTGCGGCGCGGGCCGCATCCCGTGCGGCGCACCGCATCCCGGCCCAGGGCCGCCCGCAAGGCGTGGGCTTCGAGGCCCAGCGGAGCACAGATCAGCAATCGCATCGCTAGCCTCCGGCCGCGTTGTACCGCCCGAGCGCGGTGAGCGGGAAGATCACCCGGTACAGGTGGTAGTTGATGTAGAAGTCGCCGGGGAACCCGGTGCCGGTGAACTGCGACTCGTCCCAGCCGCCGTCGGCTCGCTGGGTGTGCGCCAGGTACTGCACGCCGCGGCGCACCGCTTCGGTGTCGTGCCGCCCCACCGCCAGCAGCGCCAGCAGCGCCCACCCGGTCTGCGACGCCGTGGAATCGCCCCGGCCGATCCATTCCGGATCGTCGTAGGAACGCAGGTCCTCACCCCAACCGCCGTCGGCGTTCTGGTGGTCCTCGAGCCATCGCACCGCCCGCCGCAGCGCGCGGTCCCCAGGGGCGAGCCCGGCCCGCACCAGCGCCGGAACCACGGCGCCGGTGCCGTAGACGTGGTTGGCGCCCCAGCGCCCGAACCAGGAGCCGTCCGCCTCCTGGTTGTCCAGCAGCCACCGCACACCCCGCCGCAGCACCTCGTCGTCGTTGCCCAGCACAGCGAGCGCCTCCACCACGTGGGCCGTCACGTCGGCCGACGGCGGGTCGATGACCTCGCCGAAGTCGCAGAACGGCAGCTTGCGCACCAGCTGGCGGGTGTTGTCGGCGTCGAAGGCGCCCCAGCCGCCGTCGGCGGACTGCATGCCGCGCAGCCAGCGGACGCCGCGCTGCATCGCGCCGAGCACCGCCGCGCGGTCCGGGTGGTCCACCCGGTTCAGCGCGAGCAGCACTTCGGCGGTGTCGTCGATGTCCGGGTAGCCGTCGTTGTCGAACTCGAACGCCCAGCCGCCGCCGGGCGGCAGGTCCGGGCGGCGCACCGACCAGTCGCCCTTGACCCGGATCTCCTCCGCCAGCAGGAAGTCCACCGCCCGGAGCATCGACGGGTGGTCGCCGGGCACCCCCGCGTCGCGCAGCGCCTGCATGCCGAGCACGGTGTCCCACACCGGCGACTGGCACGCCTCCAGCCGCCGCACGGGACCGGCCGGGGTCTGCTCGCGGATCAGGAAGCGGTCCAGCCCGGCCAGGCCGTGCCGCAGCACCGGGTGGTCCAGCGGGTAGCCGAGCAGGTGCAGCGCCAGCAGCGAGTACACCCACGGCGGCTGGATCCCGCCCCAGGAGCCGTCGGCCTCCTGCCGGGCCACGATCCACTCGGCCGCGCGCCGCATCGCGTGCTCGCGCAGCGCCCTGACCGGTCTCCGGTGGTAGCGGTGCAGGATCCGGTCCAGGGAGTGGAAGGCGTACTTCCACGACCACTGCGGACGGACGCGTTCGGCGGGCCGGCCGGTGCGCAGTTCGCGGACGGTGATGCCGAGATCCCGGCGCGGCCGCAGCGTGCACACCACGGTCAGCGGGACCACGGTCTGCCGCGCCCAGCAGCCCCAGTCGGCCACGTTCAGCGGGAACCACTTGGGCAGCAGCACGAGTTCCGGGGGCATCTCGGGCAGTTCGTCCCAGGACCACTCGCCGAACAGCGCCAACCAGATCCGGGTGAACACCCGAGTGGCCTCCAGGCCGCCCCGCGACAGGATCCAGTTGCGGGCCGCCACCATGTGGCCGGCGGCCACGTCGTCGCCGGCGAGCTTGAGGGCGGTGTAGGCCTCCACCGTGGTGGACAGGTCGCCGGGGCCGCCGTGGAAGTTCGCCCAGGTGCCGTCGGCGCGCTGCTGCGAGCGGATCCAGCGGGCGGCCTGCTCGGTCTCGACGGCGGTGCGGATGCCGAGGAACTGCCGCAGCAGCAGGTCCTCGACGTCCATCGTCACGTTGGTCTCCAGCTCGCCCTTCCACCAGCCGTCGGGGTGCTGCAGCGAGAGCAGGTGGTCGCGGGCGGCGGCCAGCGCGGTCCGGGCGTCCGCGGCGGGGACCGCGCGGGCGGCCTGCTGCAACTGATCGGTCAAAGCTTCCTCCGCACGATGAATTCGGCCAGCTCGGTCAGGGATTCGGTCGCGGCGCGCTGCCCGTCGGGCAGCCGCTCGTAGGCGGCGGCCAGCCGCCGCCGGCACTCCAGGCGGGTCCACTCCGCCGAACCGGCGCGCTGCACCATCTCGGCGGCCTCGTGCAGCTGGTCCTCCGTGAGCGGTTCGGCCTGCGCGTACAGCCGGTGCAGGCGGTCCCCGGCCGCGGTCCCGGAGCTCAGCGCGTGCACGACCGGCGCCGACTTCTTGCGGGTGCGCAGGTCGGAGAGCACCGGCTTGCCGGTGACCTCGGGATCTCCCCAGAGCCCGAGGAGGTCGTCGACGAGTTGGAACGCCATCCCCAGCTCGGTGCCGAAGGCGTGCAGCCGGGTCACGGTTTCCCTCGGCGCGCCGACGAAAAGGGCGCCGATGGAGGACGCGCACGCGAGCAGCGCGGCCGTCTTGTCGTGCGCCATCCGCAGGCATTCGTCTAGCCCCACCGCCGCGCGGCGCTCGAAGTCCAGGTCGGCGGCCTGCCCCGCGATCAGGATGCGGGTCGCGGTGGTCAGCGACAGGGCGGCCGCCGCCGCGTGCCGCGACGACGCCTCCAGCAGGATCTCGGTGGACAGTGCGAGGAGCGCGTCGCCGGCCAGCAGCGCGGCCGGTTTCCCGAAGACGGTCCAGGCGGTCGGCCGGTGGCGGCGGGAGGTGTCGCCGTCCATCACGTCGTCGTGCAGCAGGGAGAAGTTGTGCACGAGTTCGACCGCGGCCGCCGCCACCACCGGATCCTCCGCGGCGACGCTGCGCGCGGAGAGCAGCACCATCGCCGGCCGCAGGGCCTTGCCACCACCGCCGTCCGGCGTGCCGTCGGCGTTGCTCCAGCCGAAGTGGTACTCGCACACCCGGCGGGTGTGCGGGTCGAGCCGGGCCACCGCGGCGCGCAGCGCCGGATCCACCGCCTCCCTGGCCGTGTGCAGGGCTGGTGGCAGGACGGTCGTCATGCGGTCACCTCCACGCCGCGTTGCGATCGCTGGTCGAGATCCACTACCTCGGCGGCGTGCGTGCCGCTGAGCACCGCTCCCTCCGTCGTGTCGGGCCAGCCGGTGGCGGTCCACGCCCCGGCGAGCACCAGACCGGGCACCGGAGTGCGGGCCGGGGGCCGGATCGCGGCGGTGCCGGGCGCCTGCCGGAAGGTCGCGTTGGGTTCGCGGGTGACGAAGAAGTCGAGGACCCGCGCGGCGCGGGCGTGCGGGAAGACCTGCCGGAGCGAGGGGACGAACAGGTCGTGGAGGTCCTCGGTGCGGGCGTGGATGTGCTCCTGCGCGGCGGACAGCGAGATGGCCAGGTACTGCCCGCGCGGTGCGCCGGAGATGGCCGTCCGGTCGAAGACCCACTGCAGCGGCGAATCCAGCACCGCGGCCATCTCCAGCCCGGTGACCCGGCGGTCGTAGAGCACGTGCACGTTGACGATCGGCGCCGCCGACAACCGCTCCCACGCCGCCACGCCCGGCACGGGCAGGTCCGCCGCGAGCGGCGCCGCCGCGCGGTGCGGCACGGCGACGACGACCGAGTCGGCGGTCAGCACGGCGTCCCCGGTTCCATCCCGCACCGGAATCCGGAAGCCCGTGCCCGCGCGGTGGATCGTGCGCGCCTTGCAGCGGACCCGGACGTCGACTCCGGCCGCCAGCAGCGCGCGATGCGACGCCTCGCCGTGCAACTGCCCGAGCGGCGCCTGCGGAATCGCGATGTCGGCGCTGTCGGTGGAATCCAGCACGCCGGTGCGGAAGACCTTCGTCGCCAAGGCCATCGACGCGTCCTCCGGCTCGGCGTTGAGCGCCGCCACCGCCAGCAGCCCCCACAGCGCGTCGACGGCGCGCGGTGACTCGCCGCGCTGCCGCAGCCACTGCCCGAGGCTGATGTCGTCCAGCGCGGGATCGTCCGGGTCGAGTCGCCGCAGCGCCAGCGCGGTGCGCGCCACCCGCGCGCGTTCCGCCGCCGTCAGCATCCGGTAGTCCAGCAGCGACGGGGCCAGGTGCGCCGGGGCCGGCAGGTTCCAGCGGCGCAGCACCGAAGGCCGGCTTACGGGGCTCAGGACCGGGACGCGGAACCGGGGTTGCATGCTGATCGAGTCGGCCACGCCGAGCCGCCGCAGCAGGCCGCGGTAGGCCGTGTAGCAGCGCAGGAACACGTGCTGCCCGGTGTCCACCACGAGCTCACCGCGGACGAAGGAGTAGGTCGCGCCGCCCAGCCGCGGCCGCGCCTCCAGCAGCCGGACCTCGAAGCCCAGTTCGGCGCAGCGCAGCGCCGCCGTCACGCCGGCCAGCCCGCCGCCGACCACCACCACCCGCCCCCGGCTCACGGCGCCATCCCCGCCAGCGACCGCGCCGCGACGCCCGCCTTCCGCCAGCCGGACAGGGAGGTCCGCTGCTCCAGCGCGGCACGCGGGTCGGCGGCGATGCGCGCCAGCAGCTCGTGGTAGATGCCGGCCATCGACGCGCAGCACGCCCGGCTGCGCCGGTCGAGCATGGGCAGCAGGCGGAGCCCCTCGGCGTACCACTGCTCGGCGCGGGCGGCCTGGAAGCGGATCAGCCCGTCCCACCGCTGCGGGTCCTCGGCCGCGCCGTTGCCCGGCTCCAGCCGGACGCCGAACCGCGCCAGGTCGTCGGCGGGCAGGTAGACCCGGCCGGACAGCTGGTCCTCGCGGACGTCGCGCAGGATGTTGGTCAGCTGCAGGGCGACGCCGAGCGCGTCCGCGCGCGCCTCCGCTATGGGGGGATCGATGGTGCCGAACACGCCCAGCGACAGCCGCCCGATCGAGCCCGCCACGCACCGGCAGTAGTGCAGCAACTCCTCGAAGGTGCCGTACCGCACGCCGCGGACGTCGGCCTCGCAGCCGTCGATGAGCTCGTCGAAGGCCGCCAGCGGCACCGGCAGGCGCGCGGCGGAGTCCGCGAGCGCCACCAGCACCGGGTCGGCGGCGTCGGTGCTCGCCGCGTGGACGGCCCGGCGGGCCTCCTTGAGCCGCCGCAGCTTCTCGTCCCTCGGCAGGTCGCCGTCGCCGATGTCGTCGACGCGGCGGGCGAAGGCGTAGACCGCCGACAGCGCCCGCCGCTTCGGCACGGGCAGCAGGCGGATCCCGTAGGAGAAGTTCCGCGCCTGTTCCCGGGTGATCCGCTCGCACTCCAGGTAGGCGTCCCGAATCCGGGCCCACTCGGTCACCAGGTTCCCCCCAACACGTACAACCGCCCCCATTCGGCGAACGTGCGCCACCGCCCCGGCCGCACGTCCACACGCAGCGGGTCGTGCTTCGCCGCGACGAACGCGGCCGCGGTGGCGCGGCCGCCCGCGACGTAGCCGGCGACCGCCACCCGGGCCATCCCGGACAGCTCGCCGACCAGCGGCGCGCCCGCTTCGAGCATCCGGCGCGCGCGGTCCACCTCGTACCTGATCAGCCCGCACAGCCGCGTCGAGGCGCAGTCGGCGAGCAGGTCCTGTTCCTGGCAGCCGAAGCGGCGCATGTCCTCGGTCGGCAGGTACACGCGGTCCTGCCGGTAGTCCTCGGCGATGTCCTGGCAGTGCTCCAGGACCTGCAACGCGCTGCACACCCGGTCCGACAGCGTGATCAGCGTGGGTTCGGCGCGCCCGAAGACGTGCAGCACCGCTTCGCCCACCGGGTTCGCCGACAGCGCGCAGTAGTCGAGCAGCTCGGTGAAGGTGCGGTAGCGCCGCACCCGCTGGTCCTGCCGGTTGGCGTCGATCAACTTGACCAGCACGTCGTACGGAATGGCACACTCGGCAACCGTGGGCGTCAGCGCCTGCAGCATCGGGATCCGGGCCGTTGCGTGGTAGGCGCGCTTGAGATCGACTTCCAGGAAGTCCAGCAGCGCGGCGCGGTTGCCCGGCGCCTCGTCCCCGGCGTAGTCGACCAGCCGGAAGAAGCCGTACAGCGCGTGCAGGTGTCGCCGCAGCCCGCGCGGCAGGATCCGGGAGGCGACCGGGAAGTTCTCCGACCGCATCCGGGCGAGCACCGCGGCACTGCGCGGAAAATCACCCGAACGTGGCATCCCGTCCGCGTGTTCGGAATCCCCGCCGGTCACCGCGCCATCAGGCAGCGACAAGACCATCGACCCCTCCTCCCATCCGCCGGCGCAGGAGGCGCAAACGGCAATCGTATGAGCACCTCAGCGGCACCGCAGGGCGAGCAACGGGCGATCCGTTTTCCCGTGATTCGTAACGCTGTTCGACACCTGGCCGAGTTATTCCACATAGGACTCAAGATCGACCGACCACAACCCGCCCGAAGCACCTTGAGACCACAGTGGACAGTGCAGATCGCGGGCCCCGGTGAACATGCTCGCGCGAGCGGTTCCGGCGCTTACCGGCATTCGGGTGGCGGGCATTGACATCGCGGCGGCAACCCCACAGCGTTGATCGCAATCTTCGAGATCAGCCTGGCAGCACGCGTAACGACGAAGCCGCACGCTCGTTCAATGTCCTGAACCATCCCCACGGGGAGGGAGCGCGGGATGTACCGGGGGTTGCCCACCGTCCGAGGCCCGATCAGCGACGCCCTCCTGCAAGCCGGGCTGCTGCTCGACTTCGCAGTGCGCACTGCCGCGGCCGCCTTCCGGTCGGTACGCCGGGCCCGGTTCAGCTGGACGGAATTCCTGCAGCAGGCCTGGTTCCTGGCCGCCGTCACCACGCTTCCCGCGCTGCTGGTGACCATCCCGCTGGGCGTGGTGGTCGCGCTGAACGTCGGCTCGCTGGCCGGGCAGCTCGGCGCGCAGGGCTACGGCGGCGCGGTGGTGGCGTTCGTGATCGTCGGCCAGGCCGCCCCGCTGATCTGCGCCCTGATGATCTCCGGCGTCGGCGGTTCGGCGATGTGCTCCGACCTGGGCGCCCGCAAGATCCGCGACGAGGTCGACGCGCTGGAGGTCATGGCGCTGCCGGTCATCGAGCGCCTGGTGGTGCCTCGCGTGGTGGCCGCGGCCGTGGTCAACGCGCTGCTGGCCTGCATCGTGCTGCTCGTCGGGATCGCCACCACGTTCCTGTTCCAGGTGTGGGTGCTCGGCGACGCGCCGGGCGCGTTCCTGCGCACGCTGACGCAGTTCTCCCGGGTGCCGGACTTCGTCGTCGCGTTGCTGAAGGCCGCCGTGTTCGCGGTGCTCACCGCGCTGGTGTCCTGCTTCAAGGGGCTGACCGCCAAGGGCGGTCCGGGCGGCGTCGGCACGGCGGTCAACGAGGCCGTGGTGATCTCGTTCATCCTGGTCTTCATCGCGAACACGGTGATCACCGAGCTGTACCCGGTGCTCGTCCCCGCCAAGGGTGAGTACTGATGGCGCCGCCCCGGTCGCGCTCCATCGTGGACGTGCTCGCCGCGGTGGGGCTGCACTTCACCTGCTACCTCCGGGCGATCGCGGCGATTCCGCACGTGCTGCGCCGGTACCGGCGCGACGTGGCCCGGCTGGTCGGCGAGATCAGCCTGGGTTCGGCGTCGCTGCTGGCCGGCGGCGGCACCATCGGCGTGGTGTTCGCGATGTCGTTCGTCTCCAGCACCCAGGTGGGTCTGGAGGGGCACCGCGGCCTGGACCTGCTGGGCCTGTCCCCCATGACCGGGCTGGCGGCGGCGCTGGTGAACACCCGGGAGATCGCCCCGCTGGTGGCCAGCATCGCGCTCGCCGCGAAGGTCGGCACCGGCTTCACCGCGCAGCTCGGCGCGATGCGCATCGCCGAGGAGATCGACGCGCTGGAGGCGATGTCGGTGCGGTCACTGCCCTACCTGGTGAGCACCCGGATGGTGGCGGCGTTCCTGTCGGTCATTCCGCTGTACTTGGTGGGGTTGTTCGCCTCCTACCTGGCCACCGGGGTCGCGGTCGTGTCCATCAACGGCGTTTCCGAAGGCACCTACAACTACTACTTCCGGCTCGTCCTGACACCCGAGGACGTGCTGTTCTCGCTGCTCAAGGCCGTGGCGTTCGCGGTCGTCGTGACGCTGGTGCACTGCGCGTACGGCTATTACGCCGCCGGCGGCCCGGAGGGCGTCGGGAAGGCCGCCGGGCGCGCGCTGCGCACCAGCATCGTCGCCATCACCGTCGCCGACGTGCTGCTGAGCATCGCGTTCTGGGGAGTGCGCCCGACGCTGCCGGCCTTGGGGATGTAGCGGTGGCCGGGCCGCGACGATCAGCAGCGCGACGCCGCCACGTGCTGGCCGTGCGCGGATTCGTCGCGCTGCTCGTGC
Organism: Saccharopolyspora sp. NPDC045839; assembly: GCF_056431645.1. Lineage (NCBI taxonomy): Bacteria > Bacillati > Actinomycetota > Actinomycetes > Pseudonocardiales > Pseudonocardiaceae > Saccharopolyspora > Saccharopolyspora sp. NPDC045839. Next base: position 11,976 of record NZ_JBWKKH010000002.1, on the reverse strand, counting down.
TTTTCGTCGCCGCGACCGCGACGGTGCTCGGCGGCGCCGGGGCGTTCCGGTCGGACCCCGAGGTCACCACGGTGCTGCCCGCTGCCGCCGGGCTGGTCCGGCCGGAAACACCGGTGCAGTACCGCGGTGTCCGGGTCGGGCGGCTCGCCGGCGTGGAGCCCGGCTCCGGCGGTTCGCGGCTGACGCTGCGGCTGGATCCCGACGAACTGGCCGCCATCCCGGGCGATGTCCGGGTGCGGCTGATGCCGCGCACGGTCTTCGGCGACCAGTACCTGGACCTCGTCGCCCCCGAATCGCCCGGCGGCACCGCGCTGGCATCCGGAGCGGAGCTCCGGGCGGACGACTCCCGCCCGACGATGCAGCTCTACCACGCGTACACCCGCCTCTACGAGCTGGTCGATTCCCTGCAACCGGCCCGGCTCCAGGTCGCGTTGTCGGCGCTCGCCGAAGCGCTGCGCGGCAGGGGCGCCCAGCTGGGCAGCGTGCTCGACGACGCCGCGCAGCTGACCTCAGGACCGCCCTTCGACGACCTCGGCGAGGACGTGCAGGCGATCTCCGCGCTCAGCGCGGACATCGCCGCCGCGACACCGGATGCGGTGCGGGCATTGGACAACGCGGTCGCGTTGTCGGGCACGATCGTGCAGCGCAAGCAGGCGATCGGCGACCTGCTCGGCGCAGGGCTCGCGCTCACCGACCGGTCGCAGCGGTTCGTCGACGAGAACGCCCAACGCATCATCCACATCGTGCGCGCCACCGACCCGATCGCCGCGGTCGTCGGCCGGTATCCCGACGCGGTGCGCGACGGGGTCGGCGGCCTGGACGCGTTCCTCGACGGCGCGAATCGCGCCTTCGCCACCGGATTCCTGAAGATCCGCATGTCCGGCACCCTGGACCGCCCGTACCCGTACTCGTCCGCGGACTGCCCCCGCTACCCCGGGCTGGCCGGGCCGAACTGCGGCGCGGAGCAGCCTCGCGGGCCGATCGGGCCGGTGGGCGGTCCGCAGGAGCTCGACGCGATGCGGCAGCTGGCACCGCTGCTGCCCGTCCCGCCCGCGGCGGCCCCGCCGTCGCCCGACGTGCTGGGCCTGCTGCTGGGCCCGGTGGTGCGCGGATCGGAGGTCGTCACGCCGTGAAGACAGCTCGCTCCGCCCTGATCCGGCTCGCCGCTTTCGTCACCGCGTCGGTGTTCTCCGGCGTGGTCGTGGTGAACACCCTGACCGATCCGATGACCGGCCCGTCGGTGACCTACCACGCGGTTTTCACCGACGTGACGGGGCTGCAGCCGGGCAGCGCCGTGACCGTCGCCGGGGTGCGGGTCGGCGAGGTCGCCGAGGTGACCGCCCGCGACGGCCTCGCGCGGGTGTCCTTCGAGGTGGTCGCCGACCAGCGGATTCCCGCCTCGGGGCTGGCCGTCGTCCGCTACGCGGACCTCACCGGTGCCCGGGCGCTCTCGCTCGCTCCGGGGCAGGGCGGGCCGCCGCTGCCGGCCGGCGCGACGATCCCGGTCGAGCGCACCCGCCCGGCGCTGGACCTCACCGCGCTGTTCAACGGGTTCAAGCCGCTGTTCGAGGCCCTGGAGCCGGGGCAGGTCAACCAGCTGGCGGCCGAGATCGTCGCGGTCTTCCAGGGCGAAGGGTCCACCGTCAACGCGCTGCTGTCGCGCATCGTCTCGCTGACCGCCACCCTCGCCGGCCGCGACGAGGTCATCGGCGAGGTCATCGACAACCTCAATGCCGTGCTGGGCACCATGAACCAGCGGCGCGACGAGCTGCGCGGCCTGGTCGACGGGCTGGCCCGGCTGGCCTCGGAGACCGCCGCCAGCCGCGAGCAGATCACGGCCGCCATCGACAGCGGTTCGGCGGTGGCCCGCTCGCTGGCGGAGCTGCTCGGCGATCTCGGGCCCGGCCTGTCCCGCGATGTGCGTTCGGTGCGGGAGATCACCGCGATGCTGGTGCGCAACCAGCAGCAGATCGACGGCGCCGTGCGGGAGATGCCCGCGTTCCTCGGCACCCTCAACCGCACCACCGGCTACGGGTCGTGGGCGAACGTCTACCTCTGCAACCTCAGCGTCTACGTCGCCGGTGATCCCGTCGAGCTGGGCGTGGGCCCGCACACGGAGGTGTGCCGATGAGGAAGGTGCTGGTCAACGGCGCGATCGGCGCGGTCGTGGTGCTGCTCCTGCTGGCCGGTTCGGTCGCCGTGCCGCGCGTGCTGTTCCTGTTGCGCACCAACGAGTTCCACGCGGAGTTCGGCAACGCCGCCGGGCTCTCGGTGGGCACGCAGGTCATGGTCGCCGGGGTGCCCGCGGGCCGGGTGACCGAGGTGGCACTGGCCGGGGACCGGGTGCGCGTGTCGTTCCGGCTCGACGACGCGCACGCCCTGGGCCGCGACACCCGCGCCGCGATCAAGCTGCGCACGGTGCTCGGAACCCGTTACCTGAGCGTGGATTCCGCCGGTCCCGGCCGGCTCTCGCCCGGCGACACCATCGCGCTGTCGCACACCTCGGTGCCCTACAGCCTCGACGAACTCCAGACGGCCGCGAAGTCCACCGCCGAGGGCCTGGACCTCCCGCAGTTGCGCGCCATGATCGACACCCTCGACGAGGTGTCGCCGGACGACCCGCGGCTGCTCGGCGACGCGCTGGGCGGCATCGCGGCCGCATCGGCGATCGTCGGGGAACGCGGCGCGCAGGTGCAGGAACTGCTGCGAGGCACGCAAATGCTGACCACGACGCTGGTCGAGCAGCAGGACACGCTGGTCGCGTTGCTCGGCGACGCGCAGCTGATCGTCGACGCGCTGCAACAGCGCCGGACCGTGATCCGCCAGCTCATCACCGACGTGCACACCATCACCGACCAGCTGGACCGGATGTTCCGGGAGAACCGGGACGTCCTCGATCCGCTGCTGGCGGACCTGCACGCGCTGACCGACTCGCTGGCGCGCAACGACCAGGCCATCGACGACAGCCTGCGGCGGCTCGGTCCGGCCAGCCGCTACCTGACCAACGCCACCGGCAACGGCCCGTGGGGCGAGGTCACCGCGCCGCTGGGCCCGGTCCCGGACAACGTGCTGTGCGCCGCCGGACTGTTCAAGGGGTGCCGATGAGCCGCAGAACGCTGATCGCGTGCGTCGTGCTGGTCGCGCTCGTCACCGGCGGCTGGCTTGGAGTGCTGGCGCCCCGCGCCGATCTGGAGATCTCGGCCGATTTCGCCCTCGCGGACGGCATCTTCCCCGGCAACCGCGTCGCGATCCTCGGCGTCGAGGTCGGCCGGGTCGAGTCGGTGCAGCCGCAGGGCGCGACGGTGCGGGTGCGGATGAGCATGCCCGCGGACACCGCGCTGCCCGCCGACGCGCAGGCCTACATCATGAGCCCGGCGATCATCAGCGACCGCTACGTCGAGCTCGGCCCCGCCTACACCGGCGGGCCCCGGCTGGCCGACGGCGCGGTGATCCCGGTGGAGCGCACCCGCTCCCCCATCCGCTTCGACCAGCTCGCGAAGTCGCTGGACGCGCTGCTGAGCGCAGTCGGCCCGTCCGGTGGCGATCCCGGCGTGCTCGACCGGTTGCTGCGCAGCAGCGCGTCGGCGCTGGACGGGCAGGGCCCGCAGATCCGCGACGCGATCACCAACGTCGCGCGGGCCAGCGAGGTGCTGGCCGGCGGCAGCGGCGATCTCGGCGTGCTGCTGGAGAACCTGGACCGGCTCGTGCGGGTCCTCGTCCAGCACCGGGGCGTCGTGGAGTCGCTGGCCGCCTCGACCGCGCAAGCGGGAGCGGATTTCCAGGCGCAGCAGCAAGAGATCGGCGACGCCATCGGCAAGCTCTCCAACGTGCTGGTCGCCGTCGACGGCCTGCTGCGGCAGCACGGCGAACAGCTCGGCGGCGACGTCGGCAGGCTCGCCCAGCTCACCGGCACGCTGGCCGCCCGGCAGCAGGAACTCGCCGAAACGCTGGACACGATGCCGCTGGCGATGGACAACTTCGACCGCGCGACCACCGAGGACGAACGCCTCCGGCTGCGGCTGAACATCTCCGCCAACCTCAGCCAGTTCGACACCACCGCGCAGCTGTGCCGCCGGCTGCCGCTGCCGCTGTGCACCGGAGCGGGCATCACCAACCCCGTTCCGTTCCCGCCGGACGTCGAACCCCTGCGCGCGCTGCTCGGAGGTGGCCGATGAACCGGTCCGCGCCCACGATGCTCGCGGCGGTGCTCCTGACCAGTTCGTGCGGGCTGAGCCTGCAGAACCTGCCGGTCGGCGACGGCGGTTCCGGGTACCAGGTCACCGCGGTGTTCTCCGACGCCGGGCGGCTGCCGATGGGCGGCGCGGTGCGGATCGGGCAGGCCGTGGTGGGCCGGGTATCGGACATCGGCACCGCGGACTTCCGCGCCGTCGTGACTCTCGACATCGACCAGGACGTCCGCCTGCCCGCCGGCACCACCGCTCGCCTGGAACTGGCCTCCCCGCTGGGCGAGGAGTTCGTCATCCTGCAGCCACCGTCCACATCGGACGGCGAAGCGCTCGGCGACGGGTCGGTCATCCCGATCGAGCAGACCTCCCGGGGCCCGGACGTCGAGAACGCGCTCGCCGCGGTCGCCACCCTGCTCAACGGATCCGGGCTGGATCAGGCGCGGACCATCGTCACCGAGCTCAACACCGCGCTCGCCGGCCGCGAACAGCAGACGCGGGACCTGCTGGGCCGGTTGGAGCACATCCTGACCTCGCTGGACCGGCACCGCGACGAGCTCACCGGGCTGATCGATTCGGTGCACGCCACCTCGCGGCACCTGGCGGAGAACCAGGCCGTCCTGGACGCGGCGCTGACGCAGGTCCGGCCCGCGATCGACGTGCTGCTGGCCGAGCGCGAGCGGTTCACCGGGCTGCTGGACGACACCGCGTCGCTGAGCAACGCCACCGCCGCCCTGCTGGACCAGACCGACGAGTCCCTGACCAGGCAGGTCGAGCAGTTCCGGCCGGTGCTGGCGGATCTGCAGGCCCTGGACGGCAGCATCGGCACCACGGTGCAGTCGCTGCGCCGGTTCTACGGGTTGTTCCAGCAGGCCGCGCCCGGCGACTACCTGATGTTCAACGGCACGCTCGACGTGCCGGGCACCGTCGTGCAGCTGCTCGCCCCCGGCGCCCCGATGCCACCGCCCGGCCAGGGCGGCGCGGGCGCGATCCTGCGAGGAGGCACCCGATGAACCGCCGCCTCACCCTGGCCCAACTCGCGCTGTTCCTGGTGATCAGCATCGCCTGCACGTACTACGTGGTCGCGAACGTGGCCGGCCCGCGGGCGCTGCACGAGCCGATGCAGGTCACCATGCGGATGGCCGACAGCGCGTCGATCACGCCGACCTCCCAGGTCACCTACCGGGGCGTGGTGATCGGGACCGTCGCCGACGTGCGGCTCGACCCGGGCGGTGGCGGGGTTTCGGTGCGGCTGGCGCTGAATCCCGATGTCCGGGTTCCGGCCGACACCAGGGCGGTGGTCAGCATGGCCACGCCGCTGGCGCTGCAGACCGTCGACCTGCAACCGGAACACGACTCCGGCCCCTTCCTGCACGACGGGAGCGTCATCGAGCGGGATCGGACCGAACGGCCGATGCCGCTGGAAACCATGCTGGTGCACTTCACCGAACTCAGCGAGCAGCTGCGGCCGGAGGACGTCGCGACGGTCACCGACGCCCTCGCCACCGGGTTGCAGGACGCCGGCCCGGAACTCGCCCGCATCCTGGACGACTCGGCGACGCTGCTGAAGGTGTTGCGGGAACGGCGACCGCAGCTGCAAAGCGTGGTCGACGGGACGCGGACGCTCGTCGGCCCCGACGGCGCGCAGAGCGACCGGATCCGCGACCTGGCGGCGGGCCTGCGCTCGCTGAGCGATCAGATCCGGGACCGCGAACCGGAGATCAACCGGATCCTGGACACCGCGCCCGGCGCCACCAGGCAGCTCGCGGACCTGTTCGCGCGCAGCGATCCGGCGGCCACCGCCCTGCTGGGCAACCTGGTGACCACCAGCCAGATCGTCGCCGTCCGCGCGCCGGCGCTGGAGCAGCTGATCATCTCGCTGCCCGCCGGGCTGTCCGGGCTGGGCGGCGTGGTGCACGGCGACACCGCGGACTTCTACCTCGTCGGCACGCAGGGCCCGATCTGCGCCACGCCGCAGGACCGCCGCTCCCCCACCGAAGTGGCGCCCCGCGAGGCCGGGCTCGACTGGCACTGCCCCGCCGACCAGCCGAACTTCGGCCAGCGCGGCGCGGCCAACGCACCGCGCCCGGGTCCCTGGTATTCGATTCCGCTGCAAGGAGTTCGCTGATGACCGCCACCGCCACCGCAGCCGATCACGACGTCGAGCCCCGACCGCTCCGCAGGCCGCTACCGGTTCTCGCGCTGGTGGTCGTGATCCTGAGCGCCGTCGGCTACCTCGGCTGGCAGCTGCTCCAGGAGCACTCGGCCGCGCGAGCCCGTTCCAGTGCGCTGGAGGCGGCCCGCACCTACGCCGCCGATCTGTCCACTTACGACTTCAACGAGCTGGACCGGAACTTCGCCGCGGTGACCGCGAACTCGCACGGCCAGTTCGCCGAGCAGTACAAGCAGATCAGCGCCGGCCTCACCGAGCTGATCAAGCAGAACCGGGCGGTCTCGCACGGCTCGGTGCTGGCGGCGGGCATCGTCGAGTCGGATCAGCAGCGCGCCGTGGTGGCGCTGTTCGTCGACCAGCAGATCACCAACGTCAACACGCCGCAGCCGCGCATCGACCGCAACCGCATGCAGATGACCCTCGTGCAGATCGACGACCGCTGGCTCATCGACGACATCAAGCTGCTCTAACCGGTGACCACGGGAACCAGGTGGGCGCGGGCGAAGGCGCGGGACCGCGCGTCGTCGTCCGCCGGGATGCAGCCCGGCGGGCTGAGCAGCATCGAGTGCGCCAGCCGCACGAACACCTCCGCGGCGGGCTCGGGATCGAAGCTCCGCAGCCGACCGGCCTGCTGGTGCTCGCGCAGCTTCGCGGCGACGTAGCCGCGGGCGACTGCCAGCACGGCACCGGCGTCCACGGTCAACGCCGGCAGCGCCGCCGCCGGTTCGAGCGTCAGCAGCCGGTTCAGCAGCGAATGCCCGCGCAGCCCGGTGACGACCGCGACGAAGCACTCCGCGATCTGCTCGGCCGGATCCTCGATGGGGTCGATCCGCTCGTCCAGCCAGGCGAGGAAGACGCGGACCTCCCGCATCAGCACGGCCGCCACGACCGCGTCCCGGTCCGGGTAGCGCCGGTACACCGTGGCGCGCCCGAGCCCTGCGCGGCGGGCGATGTCGCGCATCGTCGTCCGCTGGATGCCGACGTCCTCGAACGCCTCCCGCGCCGCATCCAGCACTCGATCGTTCGCCGGTTCCGCGAACGGGCGCCGCAATGCGCCTTCCAGCGCTTCGGGCGTCATGTGGCCACCGGGCAGGCAGCCTGCTTCGCCCGGCGTTTGGCCTGGTGGCGGTGGAGCGAGTCCGGGCCGAGGTCGGCGATCTCGTAACCGTCCGGATAGGACAGCGGATCCGGGGCCACCGGGCGGGAATCCGGCCGGGCCGGACCCATTCGCACCAGCCCGGCGCGCGCCTTCAGCGCCGTCTCGGCGGCCTTGCGGCCGACGCCCGCGACCTGCGGGAAGCCGAACGCGGTCAGCAGGTGCGGCTCCATCAGGAAGCGCGCCGCGCGCGCCACGGCCGGCGACAGCAGGCTCGGATACCAGGCTCCGAACAGCTCCAGCGTCGCGTCGGCGACCCGGCGGCCGCCCGCGTCGAACGCGAAGTGCTCGCGCTCGTAGTCGTCGAAGAGCCGCTCGAACTCCGCGTAGGTCTCCGGGATGCCGGAGAGGTTCATGCCCTCGCCGAGCCGGCGCATCGTGTTGGTCAGCGCCCGCACCTCGCGCGGGTGCAGCTTCCGCCAGCCGAACTGGTCGATCCAGCGCACCGGCGTCACGACGAACGTCGACAGGGTGTAGACGTAGTCCTCGTTGCTGATCCGGAACCTGCCGTGGATGGCGTTGAGCTGCTCCAGCGCCTGCCGCCCGCGGTCGCTCTCGGTGCCCCAGTGGAAGATCTCGAACAGGATGAGCACGGTGTCGTCGTAGCGCTTCTGCGCGGCACGCGTGAACTCGCCGGTGCGGTCGAGCAGGCGGCCGATGCTGGGCACCGCGTAGGTGCGGAACAGCGCGAATTCCAGGGCTTTCGTGATGTCCCAGGGGAATTCGTACTCGGCGAGCAGCCGGTAGATCTCCTCGCAGTCGCGGTCGGGATCGAGTTGGAGGATCCGCTCCAGCCGGTCGAAACGCCTCATTCGCAGCACCTCGTCTCGGGCGGGTGTTCGACGCCCCGAAGCTATCGACGGTGAGACACCTGGTCAACAGGTGTCTCACCGTCCCGCCCCAATGGTCTAACGAGGTCCGTCGGCGCCGTCCAGCTGTTCGATGGTCGCGATCGACGGGCGCTCGGTGCGCTGGAGGTCGCGGGCGACGGCCTCCGCGTCCCGGAGCACGCGCACGGCGTTGTGCCAGGTGAGCTTGGCGAGGTCGGTCTCGGACCAGCCGCGGGTCAGCAGCTCCGCGATCAGGTTCGGGTAGCCGGCGACGTCGTCCAGTCCTTGCGGGGTGAAGGCGACGCCGTCGTAGTCGCCGCCGATGCCGATGTGGTCGATGCCCGCCACTTCGCGCATGTGGTCGAGGTGGTCGGCCACGGTCGCGGCGGTGGCGACCGGCCGCGGGGTGGCGTCCTCGTACGCCCGCAACGCCTCCAGCGCCTCGGGTGTCGTGTCCAGCGGGTGGAAGCCCCGCTCGGCCAAGACGGCCTCGGCCTGCTTGCTCCATTCGATCGCCGCCGGGAGCACGAACTTCGGCACGAAGGTCGCCATCGCAACGCCGCCGTTGGAGGGCAGCTCGGCCAGCACGTCGTCGGGGATGTTGCGCGGGTGGTCGCAGACGGCCCGGGACGAGGAGTGCGAGAAGATCACCGGCGCCCGGGTGGCGCGCAGCGCGTCCCGCATGGTGTCGGGGGCGACGTGCGAGAGGTCGACCAGCATGCCCAGCCGGTTCATCTCGTGCACCACCTCGACGCCGAACCGCGTCAGCCCGTTCGCAGCAGGCTCGTCGGTGGCCGAGTCCGCCCACGGCACGTTGTCGTTGTGGGTGAGGGTGAGGTAGCGGACGCCCAGTTCGTACAGGGCGCGCAGGGTGGCCAGCGAGCACGCGATGGAATGCCCGCCCTCGGCGCCCATCAGCGAGGCGATCCGGCCGGCGGCGCGGGCCGCGACGAGTTCGTCGGCGGTGTTCGCCAGCTGCAGGTGCTCCGGGTAGCGCGCGGCGAGGGCGCGCACGCAGTCGATCTGCTCGATGGTCGCGCTGACCGCCTTGTCCCCCTGGAACTCGGCCTTGACGTACACCGACCAGAACTGGCCGCCGACGCCGCCGGCCCGCAGCCGCGCCAGGTCGGTGTGCAGCAACGCCGACTGGTCCTGGGAGATGTCGCAGCGGTCCAGGTCGTAGCCGACGTTCTCGCGCAGCGCCCAGGGCAGGTCGTTGTGGCCGTCGATCACCGGGTGCTCGGCGAGCAGCGCCCGGGCCCGCTCCAGCGCGGCCGTGTCGGTCATCTCCACACCCCAACCTTCCAAAAAATCATCACACCGGGTGAACCTCCGGCGAGCATATCCGGGCTCGGAGGGCCTCGACGGCGACGCTTCGACGCCGCCTGATCGAATCGACGAATCCCGCCACGGCCCGCACCATCAAGGCATGGACCACATCCCCAGGCAGCAGGACGGCAGCGACCTGCCCAGCGTGCTCGCGGAGTACGGGCACTTGGCGGCGCAGCTGCCGGGCGCGTCGCGCCGCCGCACCGAGGAGCTGCGCGCCCGCCTGGCGGAGCTGGACGAACTGATCGACGAGCAGATCGCCCGCCTGACCCCGCCGGTGCGCGACCCAGCGGGGGAAGGTTCGGCGGTCGAGTGGCAGGAGGTCCGCGGCCCGTAGGCAGAATCGACGGCCTAATCCGTTGAGCCGGCGGCAGTATTCCGGGCCTTCTCCAGCGCGGCCTGCGCCCAGGGCACCACGACGAAGCCGCGTTTGACGGTCAGCGCTTCCACGTTCGCCTGCCAGCTGCGGACCCCGTCGATGCGGCCGAGGGTGCCGGTGACGAAGCGGTAGAGGTCCGCGGTGGTCGGCATGATCACCTCGCAGACCAGCGAGTACTGGCCCAGCAGGGCGGCGACGAACCGAACGCCACGATGCTCGGAAAGCTGCGCGGCGACGGCTTCCAGCTTCGAGGGCTCGACGGAAACGAACAGCAGGACCTCGGCCTCGTACCCGAGCGCGGCGGCAGGCACGAGCGTCACGGTCTCCACGCAGCCCTGGCGGAAGAGCGCCTCGCAGCGCCGCCGCACGGTGCTCTCGTTGACGCCGAGCTGCTTGGCAAGGCTCTGGAAACCGGCGCGACCGTTCTCGTGCAGCAGCGCGACGATCCGACTGTCGAGCTCGTCGAGGTGCGAGTCTTCGCACAGGTGCAGCGTGCGCGGCTCGGACGGCACGCCGGCGCTGCCGAGGAGCTGGCGACTCCAGTCCTGCCCGATCTTGTAGGTGTGCAGCACGAGGTCGGCGACGCTGTCCCGCACCCACGGGATGCCCTGCAGCTCTTCTACCAGCAGCGCGTGCAGCCCGGCCCCGTTCGGGACCTGGACCTCGACGATCAGGTCGTGTTCGCCGGTCAGCACCGCCAGGAAGCGGACGTCCGGACGGTCCGCGAGCGCAGCGGCCGTCGCCAACTGCTGACCGGCCGCACAGGACACCCGGACCAGGAAACAAGTCGCCGTCGCCGCCCTGCTGCAGCCTGGTCAGCGCGGTGATCCGCACGATCCCGTCGGCCAGCAGCTGCTGCGCGCGCCGGGCGACCGTGGTCACCGAAGTGCCCACCACGCCCGCGATGTCCGTCCAACTCGCCCGGCCGTTGACCTGCAGGGCGGCCACGATCTGGCGATCGAGGTCGTCTAGCTGCTCCACGGCGGACTACTGCTGCTCGTCGACGAAGCGCCGCGAACGCCGCTCTATGTCGGAGAAGTGCCTGGCCATTTCCTCGGCTGCCGCGTCGCAATCACCGGCGCGAATGGCGTCGACGATGCGCTGGTGCTCGTCGCCGATCTCGTCGCGCACCACCTCGGGCGGATCGATCTCGGCTTCCACGCGGTGGTAGACGGTCCAGAACAGGTCGATGAGCTGCACCGCGATCTCGTTGCCGACCGGCCGGTACAGCGCCTGGTGAAACCGCCGATCGGCCTCGACGACGTCGCCGGTGCGCATCTCGGCGATGCACGATTCGAGCTCGCCGATCAGCTCGTCGTTGGCACGCTGCGGCACCTCGGAGATCAACGCGGTCTCCAGGATCCGCCGCAGCTGGAGGAAGTCGGCCAGCGTGGAGGCATCCTGCCGAGCGGACTGCCGAGCGCGGAACAGCAGCCCGGGAAGCAGCGCGGTCACCGGCGCCTCGCCGACGAAGGTCCCGTACCCGTGCCGGATGTCCACGATGCCGAGGGTGTGCAACGCCCGCAGCGTCTCCCGGATGGAGTTGCGACTAGCCCCGAACTGCGCCATCAGCTGCGGCTCGCTCGGCAGCGGAGCGCCCGGCGGCAGCCCGGACTCCAGGATCAGGTCGACGACCTTGTCCTGAAGCAACTTGCCGCCACCCGCCATCAAACCCTCCACCGATCAAGCACCACCAACGTTGCCCGAACATCCTACGTCCGACGTCCTCACCACGACCACACCCACCTGGGCATCATGCCGCGCCCGCCAAGCCCCATGGCGAGGGGATGAGCTCCCGGAGGTACTCGCGGTGCTGCGAGGGCAGTGCTCGGGGCTGTCCAGTTTTGGGTGTAACTGGGTTTGATGATCTGGCTTAGTTGCGTGCGGCGGACAGGCGTCCGTCGAAGGCGAGGTCGAAAGCGTTG